>CAZPAA010000001.1:0-27641 GCA_964584425.1 uncultured Gammaproteobacteria bacterium
TTCAAATGAGTTGATGATTTCATTAATGGAGGTAATTTTACGCTTAGTGGCACCAAATACGAGTTCAGTGGGGCCATAGCAATTATTAAATTCAACCTTGTTCTCTAGACAGGCTTCGATGATTTTTTTTGTTGCAGCCTCGCCCGTCGCATAAATGGCTTTTAGTTGTTTAAATCTCGTGAAGGCCCCTTCTGCGACAAAAGATTCTAGAACGGTTGGGGAAAGAGTCGCGTCCGTAACCCACTGGGCGACCATGAAGTCGGCTAGTGCTGTTGGATCATGCCTGGTTTCATCATCGACAATGGCTAATGAGCCCTCTAATGCCCAAGCCATAAGATATTCCCAAATATGTGCATCAAAATTGATACCTACGCCGCCTAATACCACGCGAGGTTGAGTATCATTAGATTTAGATTCTTTGACCAGGACGTTGTACCACTGCTCCAGTCCTTCATGGCCGATGGGGATCCCTTTAGGCTTGCCTGTAGTGCCTGAAGAGTAACAGTAGTAAGCCATTTGTTCTTTATAAGTCGTATGTTCGACAGCAGTTTTATCACGCGCTGCAATTGTATCGTTTTGTGTATCCAGGCAAATTTTTTGACAGGAATCACGTAATTTAACACCTACTGCTTCTAAATCTTTTTCTAAAGTTAAGTTTGCTTCGGAAATAATGGCATCCATTTGCGGGCCAGTGGACATGGGCTCCGCAATATCATTATCAACCATAGGTAGCGTCGCATTTAGGTCGGCGCAAACTTCTTTTAATTGACTCTGATCGACCGGATCAAGTGGCACATAAGCAGCGCCTATTTTAGAAATAGCCAACATGGCCACAAGAGGGCGTGTGGAGCGATTTAAATGAACGCCGATAACGGGTTGTTTGCCATCATTCTTATGTATAAGAGATTCTTTGAGATGATTAGCTAGTTTGGTAGCTTCCTCATTGAGCTGTGCATAAGTTAATTTTTTTGTAGCAAATTGCGCAGCAATCGCATCAGGATGCGCGCGGGCAACTTCCTCAAAAATTTCATGCAATTTTAGCGTCATTTTATATCTTATTATTGGTTTAGGTTTATTTGGACTTTATGAATAACCAGGTTATCATAAAATCTAGTACAATCTCTACAATTCAACTTAGACGGTGGTATTTAACAAACTTATCCACAACCCCCTAAGGTTTTTCAATGATAAAGGTTCCACTAACAAAATACAACCTATTCTTACAAAGAGTATAGCAAATGTCTCAGTACAACCTAAGCCCAGATATTACAGGATTTATATTAGCCCTCGTTGAACAGAGTCGGGATGTGTTTTGGATTAGGACTCCAGACTACAGCCAACAGCTTTATATTAGTCCCGCATATGAAATCGTATGGGGACGTAGCCGCGAGAGCTTATATCAGCATCCAGAGCGGTGGGCTGATGCCGTGTATCCTGAGGATCTAAAAAAATTATTAGCTAGCTTAGAAAAACGTAATCCAAGGGATATACAAGCAGGAAAGTTTTTCACTGAAACGTATCGAATCATTAGACCGAATGGAGATATTTGTTGGATCCTGGATAAAAGCTCCCCCATTTATGATCAACATGGCAAACATATTGGTTTTGCGGGTATCGCGCAAGACATTACTGAAAATAAGCGCCAAGAAGAAATGGTACTCAAAGCAAAAGAAGCAGCAGAAATTGCCAGTGCGGCCAAAACCGATTTTATTCGCAACATGAGTCATGATTTACGCACGCCGTTAACGGGCATCATTGGTATGGCCGAGATCATTAACCGTGAGCCGGAAGCTTCAATGACAAAAACCGGCGCGCAAGATATTCATCAAGCTGGCGTTGCTCTGCTTAATTTATTAAATGAAATTCTTGAAACAACGCGATTGGAATCCGGCGAAATTTTGCAAAAGAAAACTTGCTTTGCACTGAAGAACACCATCGATGCATTGATTTCCATTTTTAGACCTGCAATCAAGCATAAAGGGCTAAAATTAGAGGCTTATTACGATGATAATATCCCTAAGGTATTATATGGTGCAGAGATACTACTTCATCGTATTATTTTAAACCTATTAGGCAATGCTGTTAAATTTACTGATCGCGGTGCAATTAGCATCGAAGTCAGCTTATTGCAAAAACGCGTGGATAAGGTGAGCCTTAAAATTGTAGTAAAGGACACTGGGCTGGGTATTCCCAAAGATAAACAACAAATGATTTTTGATAAATTCAGCCGTCTTACGCCTTCTTATGGGAATCATTACAAAGGCAGTGGTTTGGGTTTATATATGGTTAAACAATTTATTGAAAAACTGGGTGGCGATATTAAAGTCAATAGTGAATCAGGTCGGGGCGCACAATTTGTTTGTACTGTACAGTTTAAAATACCGACGGCAGTGCAGCTTGCGAAATATCACGCACAGGGAGAAGAAAAAACAAACCGATCGATCATTCAAGAGTATAAGTTTAATCGCATAGACAATCGCCCCGTAGAGGTTACCAAAGGCGCGAGGGTTTTATTGGTTGAAGACAATGAGCTGGTGCAAAAAACCACGGCTTTTAACTTGCATTCTTGGGGATATGGTCAAGTGGATATTGCAGGAACTGGGCAGGATGCGATTGATAAAATGTTTGCCCAGAAATATGACTTGATTTATTTGGATTTAGGTTTGCCTGATATCTCGGGCCAAGAGGTTGCAAAACAGGTGAGAAAAAAACCACAATCGCTTAATCAAGATACTTTGATGGTCGCACTCACTGCGCATGCAGATAAAGCTATTGAAGAAGAATGTAAGGCTGTAGGCATCAATCGTGTATTGTTAAAACCACTTTTGGAGAAGTATGTGAAAGTCGTTGCACAAAATAAATTAGTCGATTGGGATTTATGGAAACAAAGATGTGGTGGGCATCAAGATTTAATGCAACAAGCATTTGAGATCACCATGCGCATGCTCCCTGAATTTAAAACTAAAAGTACGACGGCTATGCAAGAGAAAAACTATGCAGAGCTAGATAATGTGGTGCATAAATGTTACGGTGGACTTAAATATTGTGGGTTGCCTTTGCTAGAAACAGCGACACGTGCATTAGAGAGTGCTATTCGCACAAAACAATATGCTGAACTCGATGCATTACACAAAGATTTTATTCAACAAATTGATGCGGCGATGACACTCACTTTTGATCCCAAATAGTGTTAAGTTATACATAAAGTTTGACTATCCTGATGCGCTCCTATACAGTTTGATTATTGTTACAATAATCAAAAGGAGGTTGTGATGACGCAGCGTGGTGGGCGACGCGATGGCGCTGGGAGGCCTGCTGGTGCAGGGAAGTATGGTCTGGAAGCCACTAAAATCATTCGTGTGCCTATTTCTAAAATCAAAGATATTCAAATACTCTTGGCCAATGCGCAGCAATCAATGGCAATCCCGTTGTATGCCAGTAAAGTCGCTGCTGGATTTCCATCACCTGGTGATGATTATATTGAGGATTATTTAGATCTCAATGAAAAGCTGATTAAACATCCTGCCGCTACTTTTATTGTGGTGGCATCAGTCGATTCAATGACGGACGTAGGCATTCGTACCGGTGATTTATTGATCGTCGATAGAAGTGTAGACGCGACTCACGGAAAAATTGTCATCGCTGCAATCGACGGAGAATTAACTGTAAAACGTTTATCGCGAAAAAAAGACCGGGTGCAATTATTGCCGGCAAATCCCGCTTATCAACCCATCGATATTACCGACACGCATGAATTAGTCATATGGGGCGTAGTCACCTTTGTTATCCATGTGCCGAGTTAATGATGTTTGCGTTAGTGGATTGCAATAATTTTTATGCTTCGTGTGAGCGTCTTTTTCGACCTGATCTTTATGCTAAACCGATTGTGGTGTTATCCAGTGGCGATGGCTGTGTGATTGCCAGATCAAATGAAGCCAAAACCTTGGGTATTAAAATGGGTGAGCCTTATTTTAAAATTAAATCTGTGTGTCTTGCAAATAAAGTGCAGGTTTTTTCCTCAAATTTTACTTTATATCGAGATTTATCCCAGCGTGTCATGTCTATCATTGAAAATGCTTGGTTAGAGACGGAGATTTATTCAATTGATGAAGCTTTTTTAGATTTATCCACGATGCCGCCTTGTTTACAAGAGGTTTTTTGCTATGATTTACAAAAAATAATTTTAAAACATACCGGCATTCCTGTTTCAATCGGTATTGGGAAAAGCAAAACTTTGGCAAAAGTTTCTAATTTTATTGCAAAAAAAATATTAAAAAAGCCGGTGTTTAATGTTAATGATGATTTAGAATGGCTGAAAAAAATTGATATTGGTGATGTTTGGGGGATAGGGCGACAATGGCAGAAAAAATTAACCGCCAGCGGTATTTCTACAGCCTATGATTTAACCGTCTGTGATCTGCAGCAATTAAGAGCACAATTTAACGTGGTATTGATGAGAACGGCGATGGAGTTAAAAGGTGAGTCTTGTTTAGATATGGTTGAAGTCCATGAGCCCAAAAAAACAATTTTATCTTCACGCTCTTTTAGTCAAATGCAAACTGAGTTTGATCCCCTTGCACAATCCGTGAGTATGCATTGTAATAATATTTATGAAAAGTTACGCGCACAACATTCATTTGCTTATTCCATATCAGTTTTTTTAACCACCAATCGCTTTCGTCAAGATTTAGCGCAATATTCTGAATGTGTCTCGATGAAACTGATTACGCCGACCGATGATGTGCGGCGTCTTACCCAATACGCGAGGCAATGTTTAAAAAAAATTTATAAACCTGGGTTTTTCTATAAAAAAGTAGGCGTATGCCTTTCTGATATTACAGAAAATACAGTTTATCAAGCGGATTTATTTCAAAA
The DNA here is from genome assembly GCA_964584425.1 of uncultured Gammaproteobacteria bacterium. Lineage (GTDB taxonomy): Bacteria > Pseudomonadota > Gammaproteobacteria > JABCZS01 > JABCZS01 > JABCZS01. Next base: position 4,876 of record CAZPAA010000001.1, read on the forward strand.
AGAATGTGAAAAAACCACTGAAAAGTCAAAAAAATTTTTGGCGGTATTGGATCATATTAATGCGCGTTTTGGCAAGCGGACTATACATCTTGCTGCGCTCGGCTTTGTTAAAGCGTGGGATACAAAATTTAAATTTAAATCTCCGGCGTACACGACGCGCTGGAGCGATCTGGCAGAAGTGAAGAATAAAACTTAAATATAAAAACCAATGATTAAATATAAAACCAAACTCACCAAAGCCATCACAAAAGCATAAGGCAATTGGGTACGCACATGTTCTAAATGATCACAACCACTGGCTAATGATGCCATCAACGTCGAATCAGAAATAGGCGAGCAATGATCACCAAATACACCGCCACCTAAAATCGCGGCTAACACTAAAGCCGGTGGGACATCGAGGGTGAGGGCCAGCGGGATCCCCAGTGGCATCATGATCGCAAAAGTACCCCAACTTGTTCCGGTAGTAAAAGAAATGATCCCTGCGCATAAAAATAATATTGGGGCCACTAAATAGGGCGGAAGAAAATCACCGACAAAATGCGCAACATATTTCCCAGTACCCAAATCAATACAGGCCATCCCAAGCCCCATAGAAAGCAATACAATCGTGACTAATGGCAGTAAATCATTCATGCCTTTAAAGCCATTAAAAATAATTTCTTTGCTGGCCATTTGTTTGCCTTGAAAAAGGAGTAATGCGCAGACCAATAAAGCGATGCCTACAGACCATAATACCGCTGAGGTGCCAGAACCTTGGAGCAAATCACCATTTCCGGTATACAACATAAACAAGGGCATACCCGCAACCAATGTGATCAACGGGATAAGAAAATAACGGGATTTGCTAGCAGGCGCTTCATCCGGTAAATCTGTGGGCATCTCAATGCGGCTGTGACCTTCTTTCATGGGACCAAAAACTTTGCCAGTGATCGCGGTAAAAAACACCATAATGACGGCAATAATGGCATAAAAATTAAGACCTATTGATTGCAATAAAGTGTGAGTGGTATTTTCCAGGCCATAACCTTCGAGTAAGCCTAAAATATAAGCGCCCCAACCGTTCAACAAGATTAATACGCTGATGGGTGAGCAAGTGGAATCAATAATATAAGCCAGCTGCGCGCGCGAGATCTTAAATTTATCAAATAATTTTTGTGAAATAATGCCTGCGGTTAAAATGCTGAGGTTAGTTTCAATAAAAATTAAGGTGCCAGTGATGCTGGGTAGTAATGCGGCGCGGCGGCGAGTGGTGGCAAATCCCATATGGGTAAGTTGGTGTACAAATGCATTGACACCACCTGAAGCGCGAAATAAAGCCAGTAATGCGCCTACTAATAAACTGAACAATAGTACCCGAGTCCGATCTGGATCATTAAACACTTCAACTGTGCGCTCAAATAAAGCAATCAGGCCTAAAAATGGATTCAGTCCAGTGAGTAGGGTCTCTGCCAGCCATAAACTGACGAGTAAAGCTACGATGATATCGCGCCGCCACATGGCGATGGTGATCGCAATAATGGGGGGCAATAGTGAAACCCATGAAACCGACATATCTTTGATCCATAAAAAAGTCTATTGAGTGTAAAGCAAATGGGCTGTGTTGACAATTTAATCTTGGGTGTCCATTTAAAGCCAGACACTTACCGAGTAATATCTTAACGATTTTGAGCTAATTTCTTACAAAAATATTATCCTTTAGCCTATTGTGTCAATCCACTTTGTCTGGTACCTTTCACTTTCTAATATTTATTTGTAAGTAAAATTACACTGGAGTTAATTATGCTACCTGATTGTCCCATTACTATGTTCCCAATTGAAGAACCGATTCGAATTACCAGCATGAAAGGCACCGTAGTTCGTCTTTTTGAGGCGGAAGCGATTTTGCAATGGCTAGAGAACACCAAATTAACCGATCCTTGTAATAATCAGTCCGTTGAGAGGATTGATGTGGCCTCGGAGATCAGAACAGCGGAAGAGAAAGGTACGGGTGAGCAATATCAGGCTCGGGTGGATGCCCTGAACACCCGCATTACGCAACAACTCCCTAGCAGTGCTAGCGCAGTGACAGCCAATCCTGCTCTGCGGGTTTCGGGGATTGTGCAATTTTCATCAGGGGTCATCAATAGAGGACAAGAATGGCATCAGCAAGAGGTACCCTTACCTAGAATGATTACTTTAATGAATAGGGCTACACCTGCCACTAATAATAAAATCAATGTGTTATTTATCGGTGATGCAACACGCTTTCAATTTAGAGAGCTTATGGACCAGTCGGAGAGGATGGTAGGCATTGATTTTTTCACCCGAAGTTCAGAGAGAAATAAATTTAATATATGGGATTTATCTGGACTAGAAAGATTTACGACTTTAGTCAGCGTCCATCTGAAAAAAACGGATATCCTATTGTTTTTTGGAAATGATTTAGCACATTATCAGCGATTTCTTGCTCAATATGAAGGCGGCGATCGTGTTGTCCAAACATTGAGCATTCAAGCAAATAACCATCAAATGACTGCGCAGCCCGTTGATTTAGAAGCAGCGCCGTTACAAGCTGTCAGTGTGCGGGGGGATGGTTATGCAGCGTGCGCACTCACCTTGCTTGATCAAGCAGTTTTGCAGCGTTCATTGATCAATCAGCAAGCTACAGCAGCTGAACAAAATAGTGCACGCCCCAAATGTAGTATTTTGTAAGAAGTGAATCAATGCCCACAACTGTGCAGCCCAATCAATATAGAATCAGCTTGCCGCAAAAACTAGAACATGTCACACATACCACACGCGCATTGTCTGTGCCATCTGAATTGACTGAGCGTTTTGTTCTGCAACGCAGTCATTATGTGGCGAGTAGCCTAGGTAATACCTATGAATCAGGGAAAAATTTTGATGATCTGATTACTGCACATGCTTCACGCGTATTGGATGGGCTTGCAAGTCAATTGTTATTTGATGCGCAAACCGGTGAAGTGATAGGTATTGCTGCCGGGGTATCTGATGCATTGGGGCATACGGATGAGGCTGGTTTAGCACAAGCAAAAGCAAGCCTGGCACATGGTTTGGCCGCGCATTTTAATCGAGCAGTAGAAAAATATGAGTCTACATCTTGGAATGCGAAAGATGTAGTCACGAAAGCACATCAAGCAGCACTCGACGAAAATACCGTAAAAAAAGATAATGAAGCAACGATTGCGGGTATTCATATTCTTCAAACCGCAGATAAAAGTTATACGGCGCATGCAGTGAATATAGGTGATTGCATGATTGCGGTTTATCAGCATGCTACGCAAACAATGCTTTTTTTACCGCCTACGGTTATTGCGGATGTGGTGGTGAAGCACAAAGATCCTAGAAAACTGTTTATGCCGCCTTCTACCGCACGCCTTAATGACCAAACGCTGCTACAAAGTGAATTAAAACTCACTGCAAATGATATTGTTTTTCTAATGACAGATGGTTATTGGGACAATATGCCGATTGAAAAAACCATTGAAACAGTCATTGAGAAAACAACCAACAAATATAATGACCCTGTTGAGGTGATTAAAAAAAACGAGCATATAGACCCAGAGTTTTTCTTGCAGATCATCGCCAAGGTTAAAAAAGATCATCCCTATCCGCGGGCGCAACATTTTCATGCAGCTTTACATGAGGCAGTTTTATCTCAGCAAACGGAGCTGCGAGAACGTTATCTTAGGCTGTTGCCGATAGTGACTGCTATCAAAGATGAAGCGCTAAAGAATCAGCCGGTATCCGCGTGGCTGCAAACCCTTTCTGCAAAAGACGCGGCTGATATGCGTGCCATATTGGCTTCTACTCAGCACGGTGATGGCGCGGCGATTGAAGAGAGTCATATAGTCAGGGATTTTGTGCCGCAATTCCTACAGCTTAGTTTTGGTGATGATTGTGCATTGACGGTAGTCTGCGTGCCAGATCCGAATGTGGAATATGTGCGCCGCGCTATCGAAATGAAAAAACATGACGGCCGCAAACTCGAATCCAAAGAAATCAATAATGCGATTTTATTTTTAGCACAAGAAACAAATGTTTCGGGGCCTATTTATACGCTTTCTGAGTTAAAAACCTTTTATAAATTACTTGGAGGTAATGAGTTAAAAACCATTCGTTTCCTCGAAGAAGCACATTTTGCGGCGTGGGCTAGTGTCACTATCGATAAAAACAACCTAGAAACATTAGAAAAATCACTGGAACAAATTGAGACCACCAGTACATTATTGCGCGTGACCTTAGATAAAATATTAGGGGCTATCGCAGCATTACCCAAAGATAACACGAATGCAAGCCGATATTTTGGCAAAGATAAAATGATTGAGCATACACTGTTGAAATTAGATGCACTGATTGCACAATCCATAATAGATGACACAGAATATCAATTAAATGGCTATGGCGAAGGCTATACCACCGTTCATCATGCTGCTAATTTAGGATTATGTCATACGACCAAGCGTTTGTTTGAAATAACGCCGGCTCATATTCATGCAAAAGGTGAATTTGATAGAACCTTATTGCATATGGCCATCTTTAGATTAGATAGCGCAATGGTGATTTTATTGCTCGCAGCTGGCGTGCCCATTAATGCGCAAACCAATGCAGAAGATCATTTGCGCAGTGCCGCACATATTTTGTTTGACCGATTATCTAACCAGTTATCAGCAGGACATTTTTCGGATGCAATGAAAATACAGGCGAGTTTGATTATTAATGCTTTGTTTAATCAATCAGAGTTTGATGGGCGTGTAACAAATGCACAAGGAGAAAGTGTTAATGATTGTTTTGCTAAATTTAAGCAAAAAATTCTAGATAAGCTCCCAGAGCAAGAAGCTAATGCATTCATCGCAGGCTTGCAAGTGCGCAATAATTCCCATAATCTTTTAAAGAAAACCAAGTGATTAATAGATTTGATTATGGCAAAATGAGGGCCACGTAAAACAAGGAGCTGATATGGCAAGTAGCATTGATGAAATAACTGTCGATTATAGTGAAGAAGGTCAGTTAGTTTCTAAACAATTAGACAAACGTGTGTTATCTAAAGGGGCTTGGACTACGATTATTTTTCGATATCAGGATTGGGATAATAAGAAGCAAGATTTTGGACCGGATAAATATACGATTCGCCGTTATCAGAAAAAGGCTGGGGAATATAAGCAGCGGTCTAAATTTAATATTTCTAGTGCGGATCAGGCGCAGAAAATTATTGAGGCTTTGCAAGAGTGGATGGTTTAGTTAGCGTTGAATGAGGCAAAACTCTTTCCACTGAGTTTGTTCCAAACGGGCTCCCGTCCGGACGGTAGGCCCGATTAGAGTTTTGCCTCTTTTAGAGATTTTTAGCCTGCTGATCGGCATGATACGAAGACCGTACTAAGGGCCCACTGGCAACATTATCAAAGCCCATCGTTTCCCCTGCTACGGAAAAAGACTCAAACTCCGCAGGTGTCACATAACGCAGTACTGGATGATGATGCAAACTCGGTTGTAAATACTGGCCAATGGTCACCATATTCACATCATGTGCGCGCAGATCACGCATCGCTTGCAAAATTTCTTCATTGGTTTCGCCTAAACCAAGCATCAACCCCGATTTAGTTGGAATATGTGGAAATTCCGCTTTAAATTCCTTGAGTAAATTCAAAGACCATTGATAGTCAGACCCAGGGCGTACGCTAGGGTAAAGTTTCGCAATGGTTTCGATGTTGTGGTTAAACACATCCGGGGGTGCAGTAGATAGAATTTCAATCGCAATTTGCCGACGATTTTTGCCACGAAAATCCGGCACTAAAATTTCAATTTTGGTAGAAGGACAATATTCACGTACGGCTTTAATACAATTGGCGAAATGCTGCGCACCACCATCACGTAAATCATCGCGATCAACAGATGTGATCACCACATATTTTAAACCCATTTCCCGCACAGCTTTAGCTAAGTTAACAGGTTCATCCAAATCAAGCGGATCCGGCCGCCCATGGCCTACATCACAAAATGTACAACGACGGGTACATTTATCCCCCATAATCATAAATGTCGCAGTCCCATGACTAAAACACTCACTCAAATTAGGACAAGCCGCTTCCTCACAAACCGTGTGCAGACGATTTTGCCGCAACATCGCTTTAACTTTATCAACTTTATCCCCCGTCGGCAGCCGAATACGGATCCAATCAGGTTTTTTAAGGACGGGTGCAGCTTCAACCTTAACAGGAATGCGCGCCAACTTATCGTGGCCACGTTGTTTAAGAAGGGGGTCAATGGTATTCATGCAGGGTAGTGTACTGAAAATAGGAAAACAAGGCAATTAACGAATCAAATCAAATAAAATTATCAAAATAAAGCATACGCAAAACCCCACTGAACTCATTCCAAACGGGTGGCCGGAGGGGACTTTCTCGCGCGCAGCTTGCGAGCACGAGGAAGTCCCCGCAGGACGGGAGCCCGTTTGGACGGAAGCCCTAATTTTGCGTATTCCTCACTACGACAGTTTCTTCCGTTCCAACCGCATTAAAATTAAGCAAAATACAATAGCTAATATAGTAACAGTGCCAATCATCAAAGTAGCAAGCGCGTTAATTTTAGGACTAACACCTAAACGAACGCTAGAATAAACCAACATAGGCAAAGTAGTAGAATCAGGCCCCGCAGTAAAACTAGTAATCACCAAATCATCAAACGACAAAGTAAAAGTGAGCAACCAAGCACTCAACAATGCCGGCGCAATCAACGGCAAAGTGATCCGAAAGAAAATCGTATGCGCCTTCGCCCCCAAATCCCGCGCCGCCAACACCAGCGATCGATCCATCTCTTGCAGCCGCGCCATAATCACCAACGTCGCATAAGCAAAACTCAAAGTCATATGCGCAATCCAAATCGTAAACATGCCGCGTCCATTCGGATAGCCTATCGAATTTTCTAAGCCGACGAATAACAGTAATAATGAAACCCCCATAATGACTTCTGGAAGCACCATCGGCGCCCGAATCAGCACATTAAAAAACGCACCACCATGTTTTAGGCGATATCCTGTCAATGCATAAGCTGAAAAAATCCCCAAAATAGTTGCACCCGTCGCTGTCGCCAACGCAATGGTTAAACTGGTGCCCGCGGCTTTTAATAGCATATGATCTTGAAATAATTCCGCATACCAGGTGAGCGAAAATCCGCCCCAAACGGTGACCAATCTTGATGCATTAAATGAATAAATAATCAAAATTAAAATCGGTGCGTATAAAAAAATATACCCCGCGACGGTGAGTGTTTTAATAACAGGCGAAGTTTTTAACATTAGGTAGCGCCCCCATTATTTTTTTCCACGCGGGTGAAAATATAAATCGGCAATAATAAGAGGATCAGCATTAAGGTGGCAATTGCGGCCGACAATGGCCAATCGCGATTATTGAAAAATTCTTGCCATAACACACGGCCGATCATGTGCGTGCCGGAGCCGCCTAATAAATCGGGGATCACAAATTCACCGACCACAGGAATAAACACCAATAAACTGCCAGTTAAAACCCCAGTCATGGTGAGCGGAACGGTGATGCGCCAAAAAGCGGTCCAGGGACGTGCGCCTAAATCTGCAGCGGCTTTTAATAAAGACCAATCAATTTTACTGATGGAAACATAAATGGGCAGGATCATAAAAGGTAAGTACGCGTAGATAATGCCTACATAAATCGCAAAATCTGTATATAAAAACTGCACAGGCGTATTGATTAAGTTGAGTTTCATCAGCAATAGATTTAAAAAGCCATTTTCTTGCAAGATCCCCATCCACGCATAAACGCGTAATAAAAACGAAGTCCATGATGGCAAAATAACCAGCATTAATAATAATGAACGATAAGTGACATTGGCCCGCGCAATACAATAAGCCATAGGATAGCCAATCAATAGACAGCCCATGGTAGAAAAAAAGGCAATTTTTAATGAATTCCAGTAAGCGGAAACATAAAAAGGATCAAGCAATAAAATGCGGTAATTATTCAGATTAATATGCAGATTAATCATAAAATCTTGCAGGGAAATGAGCGGCGCATAGGGCGGCAAGCTTAACACCATTTCACTGAAGCTGATTTTTAAGATAATTAAAAAAGGCAAAATCAAAAACAAGATCAGCCACAAATAGGGGATCCCAAGTACCCAGGTGCGGCCTGATAATAGCCAATCCTTAATTTGTGTCATCATCCTTGTAATACCACAACGCTATCAGCGGGAAAGTGTACATAAATTTTATCATCCCAGGTAATCGATTCTGTCATAAAGCGATCGCTGTGATACACATTCGCTTCTAGTTTTTTCCCAGAATCTAAAACAACATGATAAATGGAATGACTGCCCATATACGCGATATCATGGATGCGGCCTTTGGCTACGTTATAAGGTACATTAGGATTCTCAATGGATAGGGTCACTTTTTCTGGACGCACGCCGACCCAAACTTGCAAACCCTGTGGTAAGGATAAGCAGCGATTGATTTGAACTTGTGTGCCAAGCTCTGGTACATCGAGTAGGGTATCTTCGTCGTGTTCTACGTCGATGGTGGCGCTAAACATATTCACTGAGCCTAAGAAGTTTGCGCTGAATCGACAGTTCGGGTATTCATACACTTCCTGTGGGGAGCCAATTTGGATAATTTCGCCTTTATCCATAATGCCGATGCGTTTGGACATCGTCATGGCTTCATCCTGGTCATGGGTGACTAATAAACAGGTGGCGCCTAAATCTTCTAAAATGCTCACAACTTCCAGCTGCATGCGATCGCGTAGATTTTTATCTAAAGCGCCCATCGGTTCATCGAGTAATAATAGTTTGGGCCGTTTCGCAAGACTGCGGGCGAGCGCTACGCGTTGACGTTGACCGCCGGATAAAGTATGGGGCTTTTCACTGGCATAGTCACACATACTGACAATATCTAACATTTCATCGACGCGTTTATTGATTTCTGCACGACTTAAGGGATCTTGTTCTAAGCCAAATGCAATATTTTGTGCAACTGTCATATGGGGAAATAACGCATAAGATTGAAACATCATATTGACTGGACGTAAATGGGGCGGCACATGGGTCATGTCTTCCCCATCAATGAAAATGCGACCGTGTGTGGGCTGCTCAAGGCCGGCCAACATTTGCAGCAGAGTCGATTTACCTGAGCCGGAACTGCCCATTAGGCCAAACAATTCCCCTTTAGCAATCGATAATGATACATGATCAACCGCTTTGACCCGGTCATATTGCTTAGCCAGTTTTTCAATGTGGATGTAATCTTCAATTTCACTTGGCATTGTTGAATTCACCTGATTTCATACGTGCCCAATCGCGATTAACTTGTTTCTCAACGGTTAACGGCAATTCTCCTTGAACAAACATCTGATCCATAATTTGTTTTGGAGGGTAAATGCTCAGATCATTTTTTAATTCCGAAGGCAACAGTTGTTGAGAAGCGAGCACTGTGCTTGGATAAAAATTAAACTCCGTCAACTGTGCCATTGTTTCTGGCTCCAAGATATAGTCCATAAACTGATAGGCTGCATCTAAATTTTTTGCATCTTTAGGCACCGCCATCACGTCAATAAACAATGGCCCACCTTCTTTTGGATTAAAGTACTGAATTTGTATGGGTTTAGCTGCGAGCTTAGCTCGCTCACGCGCAATAATCAAATCGCCTGACCAACCGATGGCAGCGCACACGTTGCCATTGGATAAGTCGTTGATATATTGAGAATCATGGAAGTACATCACGCTAGGTCGAATTTTTGCAAATTGAGCAGTTGCTTTTGCATAATCATCATATTGAACGCTACTTGGATTAAGTCCTAAATATTTCATCATGATTGGACCTAGATAGATCGGCGAATTCAACATGCCTATGCCGCAGGATTTTAGCTTTTGTGCATTTTGCGGATCGAAAATAAACCCCCAACTATCGGGTTTAAAATCTTTACCAAAAATGGCTTGGATTTTTTCAATATTGTAAGCGATACCGATGGTGCCCCACATGAAGGGGACTGCATAACGCTCGCCATTAATCGTCATCGGATCGTCAAAGCGCTTGTCTACGCCTTTAAGGTGAGGGAGTTTCGCTGAATCCAGCGGCTGATAAACGCCGGCTCTGACTTGGCGTAATAAATAGGGGAAATAAGAAGGGAAGGTGACGTCATAGCCGGTATTCCCTGCAAATAGTTTCGCTTCAAGGATGTCGTTGCTGTCGTATAAATCGACGACGATTTTTATTCCAGTTTTTTTCTCAAAGTCTGCAATGACTTTGGGTGCGAGATAATCGGACCAGGTGTAAATATAGAGTGACTGATTCTGTGCGAAAAGATAGGGGCTTATGAGTAAACCCAGCGCAAAAAAGAGGGCGGTGATACGTTGCTTCATGCGACACTCCTAAGGTTATAAAACAGGACTGATACAAAATGGGGCTTCGCGCAAGTCCTATAAAAATGAATATTATGACAGGTTATCCCACAAATTTACAATTTTACAAAATAATTCTGCGGTACATTGCGCATCATAAAGTGCGCCATGCGCTTGTGTTTGATCAAACGGAATATGTGCGGCTTTTAAGCTTTTGGCGAGTACGGTTTGTCCATAGATGAGCGCGCCTAGACTGGCAGTATCAAGCGTGGTGAAGCGATGAAAAGGGTTATTTTTTAGGCTGCAGCGATCGCTGGCTGCTGCAATAAAGCTAAGGTCGAAAAAGGCATTATGACCAACCAAAATCGCGCGCTGACAATTGTTCGCTTTTGCTGCGGTTTGAATCAGGTTAAACAATTCATTGAGTGCTATAGATTCTTCTACTGCAAACCGAAACGGGTGGGATGGGTCTAAGCTTAAAAACGCCAAAGCTTCAGCCTCTAAATTCGCGCCTTGAAACGGTTGAATATGATAATGATGTGTTTCAAGCGGGACCATTTGGTTTTGCTCGTTGTATCCGACTTGGATGGCGGCAACTTCTAGCAATGCGTCGGTCTGGCAATTAAATCCTGCTGTTTCAACATCAACCACTACAGGCAAAAACCCGCGAAAGCGCTGTGATATTTTTTTGGAAGTAGGCATTTAGATTATCCCGCAAGCTAAAGCTCAAGAGTATATAATAAGATGAGTATAGAGGTACAATAATATTTTATTTATTTGAATAACAAATTGCCATGATTTTCCATAATAGCGTAAAAAGCCACAATTATTTAGGACGATGCAAGTTCCCCATCGCGCTCATGGTGATGCTGTGCCTTTTTCTGTGCACTTTCGGTGTTTTTGCACAAAGCAATACAAAATCTACTGCGGGAGGTCAATATGACCTTAACGATGCACGAATGGCCGATGTGTCGATTTTAAAACAAAACTTATCTGATGAAGTGACGCAACTTGAATACTTACAAAAACAAATGCTGCATCGTAATGCGCAAGAACAAGCTTGGCTTGCTAATCCCAAACTTCCAGAATTGGCGCCCTCGTTAATTGATAAAACCACATTGCAATTGAGCCTTTCTGAAATTCAGCTTGAGAAAATAAATATCGCGCTTTCGATGGTGACAGAAAATATTTCTAAGCTTAAAACAAATATTGGAGATCTGGAAAAACGGTTATTAAGTTTAACGCCAGGCGCGCAGGATGAAACACGGACTCAATATACCCAAGTAGAAACACGTCTTCTTCATGAAAAAGAAAAATTGAATTTAGAAGAATCCCGTTTGGTGACATTAACGGCTTTACAAGAAGTGATCCAGCAAATTATTGTATCTGATACGCTATGGCTTAAAACATTACATGATCTTGCGCGTAAAAATGATATTAACCAGCTGATGACTAAGCAGCTTGCAGTTGAAAATAAAATACAACAGCAACAACAACAATGGGAAGAAAAATTAGCTGCGGGTCGTGCAGCACTCGTCGAGTTGCCGCTGGAAGAACAGCAATCTAATAGCATTATTTTGCACGATCAAACGGTTGAAGCCGAAGAAAATATTCAATTACTGATGATACGCTTTAATTTAAGCCGGATCAGTACTTATAGCTCAATATTAATGAACTATCCGTCTGAAGAAACGGATAAAGATCACATGCAAATGCATGAAAAATTAGACAGGCTATTAACCGAGTTGACCGCGATTGATACTTTAATTGATGGTAAGCAAGTTTTGCTGAACAAACATCTGGAAGTGATTAATACGGCGTTTTCAAGTGGGGTGTTGAGCAAAACCTATCGGGATGAGCAATTAAAGTTATTTAACGGTTTGATGCAAGCCTACAGTAAAGAAAAAGAAAATACGGCACAACTGCGAACAAGCATTGTTAATTTTCAGGAAAAATTATTAGCCGGATATTTTGAGACTTGGTCTAACCGACAAGCACTGCCGCATACATTGTTTGAATGGAAAACTTCGGTAGAAAACTTATGGACATTGCCCATATTAACATTTCATACCTTACAGGGATTAGTGGGGCAGGTGGGTGAGCACCTCTTGCAGGCTGACTTTTTGATGTGGATTAAAATTGTTTTATTCGAGGCGATTTGGTTATTTTTTGGCTTTCAAGTGTATCGTTACCTCAAACGTTATTTAAATATTGCACGTAGAGAAAAATCAAGATTTTCTGGAAGTACCACTTTGATTTTATCGCAATTACTGTATCGGAATATTATTGGCATCGTTGTGTTTGGCAGCATCATGGGCTTGTTACTCATGCTACAACTCTCACACAGCAGCTTAATAGTGCCCATGGCTTTAGGTATTGTATGGTTTGCATTTAAATTTATTATCAGCATGGCGAGACTCTCATTATTTGAAAATATCTGGGATATTTCTGGCCAGGATGTGAAATTATACCGTGGTTTGCAGTGGACATTAGGCATCGGTGGATTTGTAACCGCGATGGCCGTGCTTGCGCATCAATTGCCCGTAGCGCCCCAGGTGGTTGCGATTTATGATCGCTTGTTTATGCTGGTATTGTTAGCTATTTCCTTCCCCTTATTGAAGCGTTGGCGGGTATTGCCTAATTTGATCGCGCCTTATGTGAGTCAAAAAGTATATGTGCAACGCGCGGTGTTTTTACTTGGATTTTTATTACCACTGACCATTTTCTCCAATGCCGTGATTGGATTGATTGGTTATATTAATCTTGCCTGGGAAATGGGGATCGCTGAATTCAAACTGCTTTGCGTAGTGACACTCTGGTGGCTGATGCGCGGTATTTTAGGCGATTTTATGAATCTTCTCTCAGAAGTGTGTATTCGTAAATTATCAAATGGTTGGGTTTGGACCGAAGCATTATTAAAACCTTTGCATAAAGTGCTTAATTTAGTCGTTTCCATCGGCGCTATCGTCTTATTATTTTCACTCTATGATTGGAATCAAGAATCACTGGTCGCACAAAAAATTATGTCTTTGGGCCAGCATGAATTATTTACCTATGGCGATATCAGCATCACTTTATTTAATATTATTCAGTTTATTATTTTAGTGATGATTATTCGCTGGGCTGCGCGCTGGAGTCGTGAATTTGCTTATCGGTGGTTGTATTCTGGTGCAAAAGATCCGGGGGTGCGTAACAGTTTATCGGTGTTTACCCAATATGCCACGGTGACGATTGGTGCCTTTATTATTTTGCGTGTTTTAGGGATAGATTTAACTACGTTAACCGTTGTTGCGGGTGCGTTAGCGGTCGGTATTGGTTTTGGTTTGCAAAGCATTGCCAATAATTTGGTGAGTGGGATTTTATTATTAATTGAGCGACCCATGCGTGCCGGGGATACGATTACTTTGGGGACTTATGAAGGGGAAGTCACGCATATTGGTATGCGCGCAACCACCATTAAAAATTGGGATAATATGGAAGTCATTATTCCCAATTCAGAAACGGTGACAAAACCGCTGATTAACTGGACCCACCATGATACGATTGTACGGACACAAATCAGTTTGCGGATTGGATTTAATGAGAATCCACATCAAGTCCAAGCGATTATTTATCAAGTGGTGACACGGCATCCTGCTGTCGTTTCGCAGCCGAAAGTAGAAATATTTTTATTGGAATTTTCAACGGACGCAATGGTGTTTGATATACGTTAGTATATCGATTTGACATACTGTAATTCACGCCCGCAAGTGCGTTCAGAAATTTTATTTAATCTTTGGGACACCCTCAAGACCGCAGGCATTGATTTACCTTACCCAAGTCAAGAATTGGACTTATTACAAGCTAAGCAGCAAGCGCACTTAAACATTTATAAATAACTGATCACAGTATCCACAAAAGTTTGGGTAGATACCGATTTGGTTTTATCGTCAGTTAAGTCGGCAGTCACAATACCTTGCTTAAGCGTCGCTTGTATTGCCGCTTCAATTTGTTTAGCTGCTTCATCTAAGCCGAAAGAATAACGCAGCATCATCGCTGCGGATAAAATTTGTGCGCAAGGATTGGCAATGCCAAGACCTGCAATATCAGGTGCTGAGCCGCCTGAGGGTTCATATAAACCCTTTAAATCCAGATTTAAACTTGCAGAGGGAATTAAGCCTAACGATCCAGGTAGCGCGGCTGCAAGATCAGATAAAATATCGCCAAACATATTTTCAGTCACAATCACATCAAATTGTTTGGGATTAATCACCAGTTGCATTGCGCAATTATCGACTAACATATGGGTTAATTCGACGTCAGGATAACTTTTGGCAATTTCAGTGACGACTTCACGCCATAACTGCGAACTGGCTAAGACATTGGCTTTATCGACAGAGCAAAGACGTCTCGTGCGTGATTGAGCCACTTTAAAGGCGCTGTGTGCGATGCTTTTAATTTGATTTTCATCGTAAACGCATTCATCGATGGCGATACGTTGTTTGTCTTTGGTGAGGTGTTCGTGATGACCAAAATAAATGCCGCCTAAAAGTTCGCGGAAAATAACCAAATCTACACCCTCGCCGATAATAGAGGGTTTTAATGGGCAATTGGCTAGTAATTCGGGATAGATCTGAAAAGGGCGAATATTAATGTTGAACTTAAAATATTGACGTAACTTTAAGATGCTATTCACTTCACAGCCTTTCCATTTTGCTAAATGCTGCGCTGTGATCGGGCCGCCGACGGATCCGAATAAGATGGCATCTGATTCCTGACAAATGCTTAATGTTTCATCAGGGCAGTGGTTTTGATAAACATCATAAGCAGCGCCACCGATTAAAGCTTCTACATAAGTAAATGACTGCTGATATTGCTCAGCAATTACATTTAAAACACGTAAGGCCTGTTGCATGACCTCAGGGCCGATGCCATCGCCTGCTAAAATTGCAATTTGTCTATCAGTATGCATAACGGTCTTTTTTACTCCACGTTTCTATTTGTGCTTTATGTTCTAATAAATAATCTAAATGATCTAAACCATTCACTAAACAATATTGTGCAAAAGGATTAATATCAAATGTATAAGTTTTATCGGGTGCGGTAATGGTTTTTTCTGCAAGATTGATAGTGAGATGATAATGCCCATTTTGCGCTGCGCTTATCATATGTTCAATAATATGCGCGGGTTGTTTAATCAATACCAGGCCGTTTTTTGCCGCGTTATTAAAAAATATATCCGCGAATGATTCCGCAATAATCGCATTAATTCCTGCATTTAACAGCGCCCAAACCGCATGTTCTCTCGAAGAACCACATCCAAAATTATCTTGCGTAAGTAAAATATTAGCGCCATTATATTTTTCTTGGTTAAACACAAAATTGGGATCATTATCGCGCAAGCGGCGGAAAACATTTTCGCCATAACCTAACATACTGATACTGGTTAAATATTGTGCGGGAATAATTAAATCGGTATCGACATCGTTCATGGCTAAAGGAATGACTTTACCTGAAATTTGAATAATTTTTTCCATGCTCAATCCTTATAAATAATCAACTGGGGAAACAATTTTGCCTGCAATCGCGCTGGCAGCAACGGTTGCAGGTGAGGCTAAGTGTGTGCGACTGCCTGGTCCTTGACGTCCAACAAAATTACGATTGGAAGAAGACAAACAGCGTTTTCCTTCAGGCACTTTATCATCATTCATGCCAATACAAAGCGAGCAGCCCGGCATTCTGAATATCGCACCGGCTTTTTCAAAAATTTTATCGAGACCTTCTTGTTTCACTTGGTTGAGCACGGCTTCAGATCCGGGCACGATAAAGAAGGTGACGTCTGAATTTACTTTTTGGCCATCGAGAATATTGGCGACAATACGCATATCTTCAATCCGCGAATTTG
Source organism: uncultured Gammaproteobacteria bacterium (assembly GCA_964584425.1). Classification (GTDB taxonomy): domain Bacteria; phylum Pseudomonadota; class Gammaproteobacteria; order JABCZS01; family JABCZS01; genus JABCZS01. Next base: position 21,131 of record CAZPAA010000001.1, read on the forward strand.
TACAAGAGCCGACAAATGCCCAATCAATCAGCGTATTTGCAATAGGATCGCCTTCGTTTAATCCGACATATTTTAATGCATGAGAAACGGCTTCTTGCATGCCAATTGGCATGTCGACTATTTTGGGAATCGTTTGATCGATTTCAATCGCTTGTGCTGGATTTGTGCCCCAGGTGACCATCGGATTTAATTGATCAATATCGATAAAGACTTCTTTATCGTAATGTGCGTCTTGATCGCTGGCTAAACTTTTCCAGTAATTGACCGCTTTTTCCCATTGATTATCTTTCGGCGCGTAGGGGCGTGATTTAATATAATTGAATGTGGTTTCATCCGGCGCAATGAGGCCTGCGCGTGCGCCACATTCAATGCTCATATTGCAAATCGTCATGCGTTCTTCCATCGACATCTTGCGAATGGATTCACCGGTATATTCAATAATATGTCCATTAGCGCCGCCAATGCCGATATTTGCAATCAATTTCATAATGATGTCTTTTGAATAAACACCAGGTTTTAATGAGCCTTTAAAAGTGACACGCATGGTTTTAGGTTTTTCTAGTAGCAAACAGCCGCTGGCTAAGGCGTGACCGAGTTCAGATGAGCCGACGCCAAATGCGAGTGCACCAAAAGCACCATGGGTTGACGTATGAGAATCTCCGCAAATAACTGTTAATCCAGGCTGAGTTGCGCCTAATTCAGGACCAATAATATGAACGATGCCTTGGTTTTGGCTTTCAAAATCATAGAGTTTGATCCCAAAATGTTTTGTATCTTCACGCAGGCGCTCGACTTGATTTTTTGCGCTATTGTCGTAAAAAACATGACGATCGACACGCGTGGGGACACTGTGATCAATCGTAGCAATACAACGCTTTGGTTTATACACTGATAAATTGCGCTCTTTTAACATTTGAAAAGCTTGCGCAGAAGTGACTTCATGCAGCAACATCAGATCGATCGCAATAATTGCAGGATGTCCTGCTTGTTCGGTAACCGTGTGATGTTCCCAAATTTTATCGATAATATTCTTGAAGCCCATGTGTTTCTCCTTAAAGGGTAAAGTTGCGATCGATATAGGCTTTATTGGCAGCATCAATCAGGGCTTTGAGGGCAGATATTTCAATGTCCTCATCTTCTGCAATGCCCACAAATGTTTTTTGATCGTCAGTTGAAATAATAATGGTGCTTTGGCTGACGGCGTTGATGTTTTTGCCTTTAGATTCGCTGTGATAGTTTTCAATGTTGATGGGCCCCATTTCCTTATGAATGGCTTGCTCCAACGCTGACAAAGAGGAACCTGTTCCTTGATAATGAATTTTATGGTGTCCTTCATGGTTAAAAAACTTGCCTTGTAAATCTAAGAAATGTTCAGTGTGGGTTTTGCCATATTCAAAATTTGTAATTTGCATAGGTTTACGGTATTCAAGATAAGCACGAATCAATTCTTCATCAGTGACGCCTTTGCGACGGTCATGATAATAATCTTTAATGGCTTGTGCGATGACTACCTTTTCATCGGGATCGCAGCGATACCCATGCGACTCGATAATATTTTTTGCATGATTACTTCCACTTAATGGGCCGAATGTGAAAGTGATTTGGTTACCAATGACTTGGGGATCAAACGGCTGATATGCCAGCGGATTATTTAATATCGCATTGGTATGACCACCGGAAGTATGGCGTGCGGCATTGAGTCCAACAATGGGTGAATGCGGTTGGCGGGGTAACATTTTTTCCGCGATAAAATTAGAAATTTTTTGTAAAAATATGGGATTGATATTGGTAAAAAATAACTGCGAAGGATCAACTTTATCACCAAATTGTTTGATATATATGATACATTGCTCAAGTGCCACATTCCCTGCGCGCTCGCCTACACCATTAATACAGCCTTCAATTTGCCGCGCTGGGCCTTCAAAAACTGCGTTCATGGTATTGTCTAGGGCCAAACCAAAATCATTATGACAATGGGCAGACCAAATAACAGCTTCATTTGGAAATTCTTGTTGCATGATATCGGCATGACGTTGCATATTTTTTACGAAATAATGCTCACCTTCGTATTTTGACGCGCCGCCAATGGTGTCTGGGCAATTGATAATGCGAGCGCCCGCCGCAATCGCCGCACGAATTAAATCGGTGACAAAATCAAAATTATTTTGCATGCGAGAATAGCCTTCAGGGCTAAATTCAACTTCGTAGCCTTCTTTTGTGGCTAAAGAAATAATGTTATAAACGGTATCGATAATTTTTTGAGGTTGATTGGCCAGATCGCCAAGCGATGCCTGCATTAAATTGGGATCAACCGGGACATAAGTGTGCACGCGTGCGCAACCCAGTTGCAATGACGGCGCTAGCGCTTCCATTGTTTTTATACATTGCTCTTCTCGCAGCTGACAAAGACCTGCAATATGCATCGCAGATTTTTTATCTGCCATCATTTCCGAGATGGTTTTGACAATGGTGAAATCTGTTTTTGCAGCCGCTGGAAAGCCTGCCTCTAATACATCAATATTGAGTTCATGAGCAAATTCAGCATATTGTAAATTATCTTCAAATGACATCCCTGCACCTGGAGATTGTTGCCCATCTCTTAAGGTGGTATCAAAAATATAAACGCGCTCTTGGGTTTTCATAAGGGCCTCCACCTCAACATTCTAACACTAAATTTTGATAGAACACACCAAGGATGCGGCGATAGGACCCAAAAGTATTATTTCAAAAAAGACTTGATATGCAAATCAACAATGTTTAAAATCAACTTTATGTAAATCATAAGAGGGATGAATGATGAGCGCTTTGGCGTATTTTAATACATTGGACTATGTTAATATATTGGTTCAGGCAAATTTTTCACGGCAACAGGCCGAGGCATTGAATAAGGCACAAATAATGGCTATTAAAGCAGTGATCACACACGTTGCAACGCCGGCGGATTTGGATAATCTGCGTCTTGCTACTCAAAATGATCTTCAAAAACTTGATGCTGCATTAAGAGCAAAAATTCAGGAAGTTTATTCTGAGTTGAAGGCTGAGATTCAGGAAGTTCGTACTGAATTGAAAGCTGAGATTCAGGAAGTACATACTGAATTGAAGGCTGAGATTCAGGAATTACGCACTGAATTGAAAGCTGAGATCCAGGAGGTTCGCACCGAAATTCAACAAGTTGAACACAGACTACAAAAAGAAATACATAAAGCCATGTTGTATGGCATTGGTATTAATGTAAGCTTGATAAGTTTAGTGTTTGGGATCTCGACATTCATTTTGTTGAATCATTAGGCCCAGGGATCCATTGCTTGACAAGTCTTCGGGGGCACGGTATATATGGGAATATTGTTAAAGTTTGGATTGATATGAAAAAAAGCTCCTTAAGTATTATTAACCTCATTATTGTGCTGGTGATTACCTGCGCGCCGTGGGGTCCTGGGAGATAAGTAAGAAACTAAAACCAGAAAAGCCCACGTAAAAGTGGGCTTTTTTTTTAAGTTGTCATTTTAAAGAGAGGCATCGTGAAGACTAAGCACATCAATGGATCTCAAGCGATTTTAGAATCTTTAATCCATGAAGGCGTTGATCTGGTATTTGGTTACCCGGGTTGTGCGATTATGCCTTTATATGATGCGCTACATGGCATGGAAGATAAAATTCGCCATATTCTCGTGCGACACGAACAAGGCGCAGTCCATGCTGCAGAAGCGTATGCAAGAGCAAGTCTTCGTCCCGGTGTTTGTATTGCCACTTCAGGTCCTGGCGCAACTAATTTAGTCACAGGTATTGCAGATGCGATGTTAGACTCAGTACCGCTGGTGTGTATTACGGGGCAAGTCGCGAGTCATCTATTGGGCACCGATGCATTCCAAGAAGTGGATATTATTGGGATCACCGTCCCGATTACCAAATGGAATTATCAAATCACCCATAGTGCAGAAATCCCAGAAATTATGGCAAAAGCATTTTATATTGCAACCACGGGTAGACCCGGACCGGTATTAATTGATATCACCAAGGATGCACAAACAGGTTTTTTTGATTATAAGGCTCACACGTTTATCCCGAAAAAACCAGAGCCCTTACAACTCGATGTAGATCGTTTAAAACAAGCGGCGATGCTGATTAACCAGGCTAAAAAACCTTATTTATTGGTAGGGCACGGTGTATTAATTTCAAAAGCAGAAAAAGAATTGATTGCACTTGCTTCAAAGGCGAATATTCCCGTTGCGCTAACTTTATTGGGATTATCCGCATTACCGACAGATCATCCATTATATGTAGGCATGTTAGGCATGCACGGTAATTATGGTGCGAATTTACTTTCTAACGAGGCTGATTTAATTATCGCTGTAGGCATGCGCTTTGATGATAGAGTCACGGGTAATTTAAAAACTTATATCAAACAAGCCAAAGTGATCCATATTGATATTGACCCCGTTGAAATTGATAAGCACGTAAAAACCGCAGTGGCTTTGATTGCAGATGCAAAACAAGCACTCAAAAAATTATTACCACTGATAGAAGAAAAATCCCACAAAGCATGGTTTGCTGAATTTAAAAACTATGATAAAAAAGAATATAAAGCCGTGATCGAACCCGAACTCAATGGCAAACATCCTCATATTCGTATGGCTGAAGCGGTTGACTTGTTATCGCAAAAAACCAAGGGGAACGCCATTATTGTCACCGATGTGGGGCAGCACCAAATGATCGCTGCGCGCTATTATCGATTTAATAGTCAAAATGCGCATATTACCTCAGGTGGTGCCGGCACAATGGGTTTTGCACTGCCCGCAGGTATTGGCGCAAAATTAGCCACAAAAAAACAGGAAGTCATTGTGATCAATGGTGATGGTGGCTTTCAAATGAATATTCAAGAATTAGGTGTGATCGCGCAAGAAAAATTGAAACTGAAAATAATTATTCTAAATAATAATTATTTAGGTATGGTACGACAATGGCAAGAATTATTCTTTGAAAAACGCTATTCTTTCACCAGTTTAAAAAATCCTAATTTTGTGAAAATAGCGCAAGCTTACGACATTCCTGCGCGATGCATATCTGCGCGAGAAGAATTGGAGAGTGCTTTGGATGAGATGTTAAAATCACCTACAGCTTATCTATTAGAAATCGTGGTTGAAATGCAAGAAAATATTTTCCCAATGATTGCCAGTGGAACGGGTGTTGGTGAGATGCGATTATCCTAAGGAGGAAATGATGCAAAAAATGTATGTGATTTCAGCAAGTGCAGAAAATGCATTGCGTGTACTGCAACGTATCACCGGCATATTTGCACGGCATCGGATGAATATTCAGCAGCTTAATGCTTTTGCAACTGCGAATGAAAATATTTCATATTTAAGTATCACCGTACATGGGGATGAAAAAACCGTTGCGTTAGTGGTTAAAAAACTACAACGCGTGATTGAATTGTTTGATGTAAAAATTACTAGTGAAATGGAGATAATGTTATGAGTATCATGAAGTTTGGTTCGGTTGAAGAAGTGGTAGTGACCCAAGATGAGTTTTCTTTAGATAAAGCGCGGAAAATTCTATCTAATGAAGTGATCGCGATTATTGGTTATGGCGTGCAAGGTCCCGCACAAGCGTTGAATTTAAAAGACAATGGCGTTGCGGTCATCATTGGTCAAAGACCGAATTCATCTTCATGGGATAAAGCCATCAAAGATGGATTTGTTCCCGGTGAAACTTTATTTGATATTGCTGATGCCTGTAAAAAAGCCACTTTCATTTGTAATTTATTATCTGATGCCGCGCAAATACAATGCTGGCCACAGGTGAAACCACATTTAACCCAAGGTAAAACCTTATGTTTCTCGCACGGATTTGCTGTCACATATCATGATAAAACAGGCATTACACCCCCTAAAGATATCGATGTGGTATTAGTGGCGCCTAAAGGATCAGGTCGCAGCGTGCGTACTTTATTCTTAAAAGGCAAGGGTATTAACGCAAGTTATGCGATTTATCAAGATGCCTCAGGTCATGCTGAAGAAAAAATCTTAGCTTTTGGGCGCGCAATTGGATCAGGTTATTTATTTAAAACCAATTTCGAACAAGAAGTCACCAGCGATTTAGTTGGGGAGCGTGGTGTATTGATGGGTGCACTAGCGGGTATGATTGCAGCACAATATAAAACCCTGCGCAGACATGGCCACTCACCGAGTGAAGCCTTCAACGAAACCGTTGAGGAACTCACCCAAAGTTTAGTCCCTTTAGTCGGGGAAAATGGCATGGACTGGATGTATAGCAATTGCTCTACCACTGCGCAGCGTGGTGCATTAGATTGGAAAGGTCGCTTTGAAGAAGCCGTCACCCCAGTGTTTGAAGCGTTGTATGACAGCGTAAAAAGTGGCCGCGAAGCTGAAATCGTGATTACAGAAAATGGTCGTGCTGATTACAGAGAACGTCTGCAAAAAGAACTAGACCAGATGCACGCCGAAGAAATTTGGGAAGTAGGACGTAAATTAAGAACGCTGCGCCCAACGGA
>CAZPAA010000002.1:0-24396 GCA_964584425.1 uncultured Gammaproteobacteria bacterium
AAGGCAGCACAACATAATCAACCGCCTGCATGGCTGCAACCACATCATCATCATGCTCTTGCGCACCCAAGAAATAAACGCGCGATTGCAAATTTGTCTTTTGTTCAGGCGTAAATAGCGTGTTATTTATTTCCGTCAGCGCGGATAATAATTCGCTCAATGCAGGATTCACTTCTGTTGTGGTAATGGATGCAAGACTTTGCCCACCTACAATCGCTAAACAAAAATCTTCAGGAAGATAAGCCAATGCTTGTAGCGCCGTCATATAACCTTTATAGGGCCCTAAAAACCCAAATACACTGATGAGTTTTTTATCATGAGGGATCCCATATTTTGCTCGCCACGCTTTAGCGTCGGTTTTCGCAGCATATTCGGCCAATTTTTCTTTTGAAAAAAACACCAGGGGATAAGCTAATACCTTATCAGTATCCAAATCAAAAGCCTGTTTAAGCCGCGCTGCGTCTAATTGTCGATGTACGATGATGCGAAAAGGCTCCTGGGATGATCTTTTTTTCAATTCCTTAATCAGATCATGATGAATGCCGCGTACCTTATAACCACGATACAATTCTTCAAACAAGGCAATAAACTGAAATTTTTTAATTTTCCCAAGCAGCGAACGCAAATGAAGATAAGACTCTACTTTCAATGTGTGAAAGGTAAAAATAAGTCGTTTGGAAGCTTTAATTAATTTACAAATACGTCTTGAAACTTCACCGCGTGTGGTCCCTAGTATGCCGGGCTCAAACTGAATATTGACGAGGTCATATTTTCCAAGTTCTAAACAAAGCTTATCAATATATTGATCAAACGCCGCACCATCATCGCGCATCACCAGCGATAATTTTAAAATACTAATGTTGAAATAGTCAGAAAATGTACTCTCTAAGGCCTTGGTATAAGAAGCGATACCACATAAATCATCATAACTACTCACAATTGCGAGGGAAGGTTTTCCAGTGGTATTTGGCATGTTATTCTCAATATGGCGCGCCCGGAGAGATTCGAACTCCCGACCTTCTGGTTCGTAGCCAGGTACTCTATCCAACTGAGCTACGGGCGCTAAAGATTGGTATTCTAACCAGAGACGAATGGATGTACAAGACCCGCCAAACGCCAGAAAAAAACAAACGAAGCCCTCTCTTAAAAAACTCTCTTAATAAAGCATCGTTTTTTTCCGGATGGGGTGCTAATTTTGCCGATTTTGCAGAAGCGGTGAGGCAAAAATAGTAACCCATCCGGAAAAAAATGATTCATACCGGAGAGAGAGGGATTCGAACCCTCGATGAGGATAAAAGCCCCATACTCCCTTAGCAGGGGAGCGCCTTCAGCCACTCGGCCATCTCTCCTTTAGAAGGTACGATGATACACATTTAACGGAAGAAAAAAAAGAAAAATCGTGACAATTTGTTTCAAGCTATTATATTAAATGTATCAAAGTAGTAAGGAAGAACATGAAGTTAAGAGAGCTGTTCAAGGTGTTGGCTCATATATGGTTAATTTTAACCCCTGATCGTAGACTATTAGAAGTATTAGCACAGCCACAAAGACCCAATGCGCTGGATGGACAAAGCCACACTCAAATTCCCAGTACCGCTCCTATTGTAATACCGCCCATTCAGAATGATATACCCAGTTTTGTTAATACAGTGCAAACGTATCAAGGATTAGATAATGTTCAAGAACATATCGTTCAAGATCTTTTTGTAAATTACAGTGAAAATTTTTATCTGGATGATCCGACGTGGGTAAAACTTTATGAATTGTTTGATTATGTCAGCGGTAGAAAAGGTAAAGAAGCGCTTGCAAATACCAATGCCTTTTCAAATCATCAAATACAAGAAGCCTACCTCTTACACGTCGATGCTTATTTAGAAATATATCAACAACACCGTTTGCCACCACTTAAATTCACCGCCTATCAAGCGTATAAATTAATAAGCAAAGCCTATTCGCATGTCTATTTAAAATCTCAAAATAACTCGATAAAAAATAAATTTTATGAAACTTATAATAGTTTTGGACACAATCCAAACCAAAGACAATCCCCACCCGAATCATTTATATCGTTCTCAAACCACATCCTTTCCTCGGGAGACATTGATGTTGTAGCCTTTGAGACACTGATTAATGATGCAAATGCTTCTCCTTTGCAAAAAAATTATGAGCATCTATTCGATGCAATAGTCATGATCGCAAGACGTTTTTCACCTGATGATTTATCAACAGAAATGATATTTTTAATTGAACTCAGTAAATCGATCATTAGGCAAGAAACCCACTTTCTTACTCACTTTAAAGATCCTATTACGTTTAACCGTACAATTACTGATGATGAAATGAGTGACATTCTTGATCGAAAAAATATACCTACAACCCAATTGGTGCAGATGATCAGCTCTAAATCAGTGTCTGAGCATACCAGAAAACCTATTTTCAATTACGTTGCTAAGGATAACGTAGATAATTTTTTATCTACACTCACTTTAGATGGAAAGCCTTTAGCTCCAGATGAAATTTTTTCCGTGCTCAACCGTCATTTTAATACATACCAAGACAATCCACATGCAGTTAATTTTCTACACACAGCAACAGCACTTGTTTTAATGGAAGTCAATGCAAAGTTGCATTTTACTAATCATAGTTTTGACCCAAGCGCTTATGTATTTATCGAGGATCACAAAAAATTCATATCTTCAAATTCAATTGAAATGCAGCTCTATAAAAAACAAAAAGAAAGAATAGAGCAAATACTATTCCCTGAATATTCAGAGGAAAAAAAGGGTAAAGAGCATTTGGCCTATTTACAATCCATGATGGGTGGAAAAAATGAAGTTTATTCCAGTTATAATATCAGAAATATAACGAAATACATCCATTCGGCTTATGATCTTGACTATCACCCAGACCACAAGACATTCTCAAAAATAAGAAATTTAGTCTCACTGGCTTATACACACTATGCAAATGACACTGTTTTTGCAAACACGATGAACATGGTTCACTCAGCACATCTTTGTGCTTATTTAGAGCTCTGTAAAGATGAAACATTAAAATTATCTAAGTTTATAAAGCCCATACAAATCGAAGCTGAAGCAATGCTGAATAAAGTGGTCCCTCATGTGACTGAATACAGCATAGTCATGGAATTAGCTGCCCGCTTTCGAGAAGGCATTAACAAAAGAGGATTTGTACATAAAAATACAAATGTACAATTGTATACAAAAATTATTCATAATATAGAATCCAGTGCTGAAAAATTTGATTTGAGTCTTTTAAAAAATTTCATTTCTGGTTTAGAAAACTCTATATTTGAAGAAGATTATACCCCTTTGATAATGATTGTTAAAAAAATAGATGAGCGCGCGGCACACGAGCGCCATGACCCACCACCCGAAGTTATGTTTTTGGTTCAATACAGTGATCTATTGTTAAGAGATAAAACAGGTTATCTTGATAAAACAGCGTCCATTACTAAACCACTAACCAATGAGCAATTTCATATTGCAATTAAGAGAAATAATATTTTACCGAGGGAACTCGCTAAAATGATATTAGATACTGCGCCTGAATATATCAGAACCCAATATGTCAACTATGTTGCCAAAAGCATGGTTGATGATTTTTTATCGAATGTCAAAAATGCCACTCCCCAATCCATTTTTAATACACTCGAAAAGGTTTACGAAAATACAAGGTCGACTGAGAGTGACAACTATTTCAATGCCGCCATCGCACAAGCTTTAGTCATATTAAATAGTACCCATCCCGTTCTTGACAGTAATTTTACCGATGCTGCATGGCATATCATCACTCAAGTGGAAGAAGTTGTATCCACGAATAAAGCGCAGTACAGTATTTACAAAGCCGCTAAACAAATTATTATTAAAAAATTTTCCACCCCTAGAAAAGATAAAACGGATGCCCAAACAAATAATATAGCCATTATTTTAGCAGCCTTATTGTTATTTTTATTTGCTGGATACATAATTTATAAGTGCAAAAAAAAGCCAGATGGTAAAAGAAAATCAAAAGCCGTAGCCACCAGTAACCTGGTTATTTATACGCCGGATGATGAGCGTTTTATGTCATCACAAACACCCAAAACCCCTTCATCTATATCATCCGTAATATCTTCACCGTCTTCGGAAGTATCATCATCCCCATCTATAAAAATTTTATCTTCGTCGTCCTCTTCCGCATCTACATCTGCATCTGCATCTGCATCTACTGCTACAACGCCTTCTGCATCGTCAACCCCAACTGACCAAACTTCAAAAGTACAAACAACCACAAAACCCGAAGATCCAAGGGCTGATTTTGAAGAAATGGTAAAAATTACTCACAATAAAAAAATTGACCGAGCTGAGCTTAGAGAATATACCAAGCAAGTTGCAATTTTTAGAAATAGCAATGATGAGTGGTTTAAGAAAAGCAATGCAGTACAATTATCTGAATTTATCACGCAGCTTAAGCGCCATATCTCAGAAGAAAGTGATATCATTTCTCAATTAAACAAAAATTCTGAAGTTAAATCTAGCCCACAGTCAACATCAACGCATCCTAAGACTGAAACTGGGCTCGCAACTGAAATTGATCAAGGCGCAAATGCAGATGATTCCAATTATGATGAATCACTCATTCCCAATTTTTTGTATATAAATCTCCCAAATGAACCTGCAGAACCTGCTGCCATTCAAACTAAACAAGAGAAAAAAACTGAAGTAATTGCAGCGCCTACTCAAAAAAATAAAAAAATTGAACTTATCTTAAATCCAAAATTTGCAAGATTTGCATCTGACGTCAAAGCTTTTCTTGATGAAGCAACTGCCTATATGGGCGGAGATTATAGAAACAATGTTGTGAATCGCGCATATAAATTTTTAATCATTCAATTTTTTAGTGCGATAGCTACGCATCGGTTGCCCGAGGAATCAGCCACCGCATTTAAAAGCGTGCGTGATGAATTGTGCCACAATTGGACTAATATTAGAGATTTTGAATCAATCCAGGGATATTTATTTAACATATTACGTTTAATTGAGCAAACTCGGAATGGATCTTTAAACTCATTGCATGATCTGTATCATGAACTCAGTTTATACGACCCACAAATTATCGATCTAAATCGGGAATGGGAAGATCTTTACGTTCCCAAAGAGCAAGCAGAAGAAAAATTACGGCTACTTATCCAAGAATTTGATGAATTGAAATCAAATACGAATCAAAGTATTAGCTTACAAACCTTAGCGAGCGCGGATATTTTAGCTGAGATCGGAGAAACGCTGCGCTATTCTTCTCCGAAAATGTTTGAGGAATTGTCTTATCGCTTTATTTTACTACGCAATAAAGCTTATCACCATCATGAACCCATACCTGAGATGATGATCCAAGCAGTAGCTGATCTGAAAACTTTAAAACAATACTTAAAGATTCACGATAAAAGCCCTACGCCTGCACGCAAACTCTCCTTCACATAATCATCCCAACGTCACCTTAATAAGCAGGGCGTTTGCAAAGGGCGTGCGCCTAAATGTACTGCCAGTGCTTGTTTGAGCAAGGGCTTTACTTGTTTGCACGAGATGGGATCTTGTAGATTTTCCTGCGCTAAATCCAGCAGACTTTTACCGCTAAATACATACTCGTATTGTGTATGTTCAGCAATGCGCACAGGTCCTTGTTCCAGTAGATAAATATAATTGGCATCGGGCAAAATCACTTCACCCGTGTGCACATCATGCGTTAAATTGAGTTCATAACCTAGCGCTTTGAGTAAAGATTTTTCAAACAAGCGCAGGCATACCCATAGATCTCTTTGATCACGCAAATCTTGCAAAATTTTTTCATACGCTTGAAATAAAAAATCACAGGGAGATTCTTTTAATAATAAACGCACCAGTAATTCATTCACATAAAATCCTGCAAATAAATATTCACCTTGTAAGAATCCCCCGTCATTGCGAGCGCAGCGCGGCAATCCAGGGTTATATACAACTTCTGCATGTGTCAAAGTTTTTAATTCATTGCGCCCGACTAGACTTGTCAATAAAGGAATAAACGGCTGCAAAATACCGCGAAAACTTGATTTCGGACGCTTGGCACCTTTCGCAATTGCGCTGATTCGACCGTCTATTGTTAATAATTCCACCAATAAACTGCTTTCCTGATAAGGTCGTGTGTGCAATACATAAGCTTTGTGTGAAATTTTAGGATCCATCCTGGTCACTATAACCTAAACTGTTTAATGCTTTAACACTATCTGCCCAATTAGAAAATACTTTGACCCAGAGTTTTAACATCACTTTGGTATTAAATAAACGCTCTAATCCGATGCGTGATTGCGTACCCATGGCCTTTAATCGTGCACCACCTTTTCCGATCACAATCGGTTTTTGGCTCTCACGTTCTACCCAAATGATAGCACTGATGGTGAGTAATTCTGGTTTTCGATCAAAGATTTCAATTTCTACCGTGGTTGCATAAGGTAATTCTTGCCCTAAACCCCTGATCAATTTTTCACGGATCATTTCACTTGCTAAAAACCGCTCGCTGCGATCGGTTTTATCAGAAGGGTCGAAATAAAAATGCTCGCTCACGGGTAAATATTTTAAAATACACTGCTCTAATTGTGCTAAATGATATCCCGTACGTGCAGACAGTGGGATCATTTCAGCAAAAGCATATTGCCCAGATAGTTTTTGCAAATGCGGTAATAGTGATTCTTTATTGTCTACAGTATCTACTTTATTAATTGCCAAAATGACGGGGGCGGTTGTTTTTTTGAGTTGACGTAGCACCCATTCATCACCCGCGTTAAAAAATAAACCTTCTACCACAAAAACCACAACATCAACATCTTTTAACACGCTAAGTGCAGTTTTATTCATGAATTGATTGAGCTTGTAGGGTGCTTGCTGGTGGATCCCAGGTGTATCTACGTAAACAATTTGCGCATTTTCTAGGTTTTTAATGCCTAAAATGCGATGGCGCGTCGTTTGCGGTTTGCGTGAGGTGATGGATAACTTTTCGCCTAATAAATGATTGAGCAGCGTTGATTTGCCAACATTCGGGCGGCCAATGATGGCGACATAGCCTGTATGTTTGTTGTTCATGCCTCTCTCATTTGTGGGTTGATCCCCTTTTTTGAAAAGGGGGTAGGGGATTTTACGATGGCTGATTGTATATCAAGATCTTTAAATCCCCCTCCCCCCTTTTCCAAAGGGGGATTAACTCGCTATTGTTGTTGTACTAGGGCTGCCAAAGTCAGTGCAGCGGCGGCTTGTTCTGCAGCGCGACGACTAAAGCCTTTGCCGTGTGGACGATCAACCAAGCCTTGGACTTCGCATTCTACAAAAAATTCTTGTTCATGTGCTTGCCCTGTAATAGATAAAATACGATAAACTGGGAGTGGCATTTTGTGGGCTTGCACATATTCCTGCAATAAAGTTTTGGGATCTTTTTGCGATTCATCTAATTTAATAAAATCTAGGCGCGATGCATACCAGCTAAACACACAGATGCGACATTTATTTAAATCAGCATCTAAAAAAATCGCGGCGGTTATCGCTTCAACCGCATCGGCTAAAATGGATGGGCGACGTGCACCCCCACTTTTTAATTCGCCAATCCCTAAATGTAAAAATTCACTGATGGATAATTCATCGGCAATTTCACTTAAGGTTTGTTGATTCACAAGACTTGCGCGCAAACGGGTTAATTGTCCTTCTGTTGCTTGTGGAAAGCGATCAAATAGGGCTTCCGCAATAATAAAATCTAAAATCGCATCACCTAAAAATTCCAAACGCTCATTGTTGGAGCCAGGAGAGCTGCGATGGGACAGCGCTTGTTGTAATAACTCAGGTTTTTTAAATAAATATCCTAAACTTCGGGATAACGCCACATGATCAAATGGCATAAAGCCTCCTATTTAATAGTGTTTCCAATGCGTGAAAATCGAATATGATGTTCATCTTTGTCCCAACTCATCCATAAGGCAAAGGCGCGGCCGATAATATTTTCTTCTGGAACAAATCCCCAGAAGCGGCTGTCATCACTGGCATCGCGGTTATCACCCATCACAAAATAATGCCCCTCTGGGACAGTAACCGTCACCGTTTGTCCTGGGATCATGTGTTCATAAATATCAAAAGTGCCATCGCTTAATTTTTCTTCAAATCGTTCTACGCGATAAAGCTGGCCGTCGGATGCGTTCATGGTACTTTCTAGAAAGGTTTTAGGAACTAATTGGCCATTAATGAATAATTGTTTATTTTGATAGACAATTTTATCGCCGGGTAATCCAATCACGCGTTTAATAAAATTCACTTTAGGATCAGGTGGGAAGCGAAATACCATTACATCTCCGCGTGCAGGTTCATTAAAGGTCACTACTTTTTTATTAAGAATAGGTAGGCGGATGCCGTAGGTGAATTTGTTCACCACGATAAAATCGCCGACAAGTAAGGTGGGTTCCATTGAGCCTGAGGGAATGCGATAAGGTTCAACGATAAATGAACGGAGTAAAAATACAAAAAGTAATATTGGGAAGAATGAGCGTGCATAATCTGCCCAAATCGGATCTTTCGCTTGTGGGTCTTTTGCCAGCCGCGGTTTTTTAAGAAATTTGGCGTCGATAAACCAAAGCACACCGGAGATGATAGTGCCGAAAAATAGTAATGCTGAAAAATCCCAGATCATAACGCCTCTCTTTATTTGTAATTAACCCGATACTCTCTTCGTAATTTGTAATTAACCTGATCCCCTCTTCGTAGGGACGCAGCATGCTGCGTCCAGGTGTTTCTAACGAAGGAATATTTATATTTCCCAAAGTCATCCCATTCTTTTATTCCCGTGGATCACATACATTGTTCTACCGACCCAACACTGGGACGCAACATGTTGCGTCCCTACGAAGAATAAGAGATTTATTTCTCCACCTTCAACACCGCTAAAAATGCAGATTGTGGAATTTCAATTTTACCAATCTGCTTCATCCGTTTTTTACCCGCTTTTTGTTTTTCCAGTAGTTTACGCTTACGGCTGATATCTCCGCCATAACATTTTGCGGTCACGTTTTTGCGTAGCGCTTTGACCGTCGAGCGCGCGATGATTTGCCCGCCAATCGCTGCTTGTATCGCCACATCATACATCTGCCGTGGGATTAATTCTTTCATTTTCTCCGTTAATAGCCGCGCACGCGATTGCGCAAAATCACGGTGTACAATCAAAGCTAACGCATCAACCGCCTCCCCGTTGATCAACACTTCCAGCTTGACTAAATTCGCGGTCTGAAAGTGGTCAAAATGGTAATCCAAGGATGCAAAGCCACGGCTAATAGACTTCAGTCTATCAAAAAAATCCAAAACTACCTCATTTAATGGAATATCATAGGTCAGCGCGACTTGCTTGCCGGAATATTGCATTTTAATTTGCATGCCGCGTTTGTCGGTGCAAAGTTTAATGATCCCGCCTAAATGCTCTTGTGGAACGAAAATATTGGTGCGCGCGATCGGTTCACGAATTTCTTCGATAAATGAAGGATCAGGCAAGTCTACAGGATTATGCACTAATAAAATTTCACCTTTTTTGGTGACGACTTCGTAAACTACAGTCGGCGCTGTGGTGATCAAATCTAGGTTATATTCCCGTTCCAAGCGCTCTTGCACAATTTCCATATGCAGCATGCCCAAAAAGCCGCAGCGAAAACCAAAGCCTAGTGCTTGCGAAGTTTCAGGCTCATAGGCTAGCGCGGCATCGTTTAAACGAAGTTTCGCGAGTGCTTCACGAAAAGCTTCATAGTCGTCGGATTCAGTTGGGAATAAGCCCGCATAGACTTGCGAATTCACCTTGGCGAAGCCTGGCAATGGGCTAGTGGCACCATTCACCGCATGCGTCAGGGTATCGCCAACGGGCGCGCCGTTGATCTCTTTAATCCCTGCAATCACAAATCCGACTTCCCCCGTTTGTAATTGATCCGTTTCGGTACGTTTGGGGGTAAAAATACCGATGCTGTCTGCAGTATGCGTTTTACCGGTAGACATCACGAGAAATTTATCACCACGCTTTAGCAAACCTTGCTTGATGCGCACTAAAGAAACCACGCCTAAATAATTATCAAACCAGGAATCAATAATTAATGCTTGCAGTGGCGCGGCATTATCACCGATAGGCGCAGGAATTTTCGCGACGATGACTTCGAGGAGATCTTCAATCCCTAAACCCATTTTGGCACTGACTTTCACTGCATCATGCGCATCGATGCCAATAATGTCTTCGATTTCAGCAATCACTCGATCGGGATCGGCTTGTGGTAGATCAATTTTATTCAGCACCGGTAGGACTTCTAGGCCTTGCTCAATCGCGGTATAACAATTGGCGACAGTTTGTGCTTCCACACCTTGCGCGGCATCGACAACCAGTAATGCACCTTCGCAGGCGGCGAGAGAGCGTGATACTTCATAGGAAAAGTCTACGTGACCGGGGGTATCAATAAAATTCAGTTGATAAGTCTGCCCGTCTTTGGCTTTGTACTGCAGGGTAACGCTTTGCGCCTTAATGGTGATACCGCGCTCGCGCTCTAAATCCATGCTATCTAGCACTTGCTCAGCCATTTCCCGCGCTTCTAGCCCGCCACAAAATTGGATCAAGCGATCGGACAAGGTGGATTTGCCATGATCGATATGTGCGATGATGGAGAAATTACGAATATTTTGCTGCTGCATTGATGTTCCTTCTGGATCCCCTTTGGCAAAGGGGGTGCCCGCTTCGGGCGGGGGATTTAAGATCTTTGTGTATAATCAGACATTTTAAATCCCCCCTGCCCCCTTTTTCAAAGGGGGATCATTATTTAAGGTTTCTGCGGTCGAATCGCTAAATACCGTTGCGGTTCTCCTCTGCGGGTCACCAACATGGAAATCGCCTGGCCATCTTTAACGTTTTGCATGACTTTGCCTAAATCCTCAGGGGTTTTAACTATCGTACCGTTAGCGGTTAAAATAACATCCCCGGGACGGATCCGCGCTTTGGCCGCAGGGCCACTCGGAGCCACTTGCACCACTAGCACCCCACCCTGGCCTTTTGTTAAATCAAGACGCGCTCTTTCCTCATCGGTTAATTCACGCACATTAAGGCCTAAGCGATTACTTTCCGCGCCTTTGGTATTCGTGCTTTCTTCTGCCAGTTCTTCTTCCGCTGGCAATTCTGTAATTTTCACCGTAATGGTTTGTTCTTTCCCTGCACGAATGACTTTTAGGTTTACCTTTTCATTCGGCTTGGTCAGGCCCACGAGGTGTGGTAAATCAGCCGCTTGTTCTACCCGTTTATCCCCAAAATAAGTAATGATATCGCCGGGTAATAAGCCTGCTTTTTCTGCCGGACTCTCGGGGATCACTTCAGCAACCAGTGCACCACGTGGTTGTTTTAAGCCAAATGATTCAGCCAAATTGCGATCGATATCTTGGAATAATACGCCTAACCAGCCGCGTGTGACATGACCGTTGCTCTTCAATTGGTCAATTACATCTACCGCAACATCGGACGGAATGGCAAACGATAAACCTAAATAACCACCACTACGACTTAAAATCTGCGCGTTGATCCCAACGACTTCACCGCGCATATTAAATAAGGGGCCGCCTGAATTCCCAGGATTAATCGCCACATCGGTTTGAATAAATGGTACATATTTTTCTGTTTGTAGCGGACGACCTTTAGCGCTCACAATCCCTGCGGTTACGGAATAATCAAAACCAAACGGCGCGCCGATGGCAATCACCCATTCGCCCACTTGTAAATCGGTAGAAGAACCAAACTTCACCGCATGCAATTCGCTTTCAGGCTCAATTTTCAATAAAGCTAAATCGCTGCCCGGATCAGCACCTATCATCTTCGCGGCATATTCATCACCGTCTATGGTGCGCACAATAATTTCATCCGAATCTTGGATCACATGATTGCTGGTCATGATGTAACCATCGGTAGAAATAATAAAGCCTGAACCTAGAGATTCACTCTCATATTCTTCTGGCCCAAATGGTTTACCAAAAAAATGCTCGAACATATCTTGGAATTCATCCGGCGCCCCTTCAAATTGATATTGAGGTGCATTCGATGCACTGCGCGTGCTGCTGATATTCACCACGGTTGGGCTTAATTCTTTAGATAAATGGGTAAAATCAGGCAACTGCGCGTTTGCAACCGCACACACCAACATCAACCACAGGGGGGAAATTAACCGGATAAATTTCATTTTGCGCTCCTTCAAATGTATCTATCCATTATACGCATTTCATTCTGACAGTAAAGGCTGCACTTGGTTGTCGATGGCTTCTCGTGCACGAAAAATGCGCGAGCGTACGGTGCCAAGTGGACAATGCATTAAGTCGGCAATCTCCTCATAGCTCAGCCCCTCTAATTCACGCAGAATAATTGCAATGCGAAGCTCTAAAGGCAGCGCATGGATCACCTGAAACACCGTGCGCTCGATTTCATCACGCAGCAGCAAATGTTCGGGATTCGCCTCATTTGGGATTTCAATTTCGGTTTGAACGTCTATATCGGTATCCGGCGGGCGCCGTGTCTGGGCTATCAAAAAATTTTTAGCCGTATTCACCGCAATCCGGTAAACCCAAGTATAAAAGGAACTATTCCCGCGAAAACTATCGAGTGCCCGGTAGGCTTTGATAAAAGTTTCCTGGGTCAGATCGAACACCTCATGCGGGTCGCGCACGTAGCGCGCAATTACTTTTTCCAGCCGAATTTGATATTTCAGCACCAGCAAATTAAAAGCTTGTTTATCACCCTGTTGGGTACGGCGAACCAGCGCTGCATCCGCAAGCCGCTCCCCGATTAACGCATCCTCTTTTAAAGCACGCTCATTTAGTTTATTATTAATATCCATAAATTCTCTTTGTTATTATACTAACCAATGCAATACCAATACGACACCATCATTATCGGCAGCGGTGCAGCAGGGCTTAGCCTTGCCTTGCATTTACCTGAAAATTCTCGCATTGCTTTGGTCTGCAAGGAAGATCTGACCGAGGGTAGTACCTATTACGCACAAGGCGGGGTCGCGGCGGTTTTTGATAAAAATGACAGCCTAGAAGCACATATTCAAGATACCCTGCGCACTGGGGATTATTTAAACTCCCCGAAAGTGGTTGAATTTGTGGTCAACCAAGCCCCTTCTCAAATTGAATGGTTGCGTAGTCTTGGCGTAGGATTTACCGAAGAAGATACAAAAAGCGGTCGCTTACATTTAACTCAGGAAGCCGGACACAGCCATCGCCGCGTGGTGCATGCAGCCGATGCAACCGGACGCTCCGTTTTAACGACTTTAATTGATTTAGTCAAAGCGCGCGCACATGTGGATTTATTTTCTTACCATATGGCCATCAATTTAATTACCGCTCACAATCGCTGCGCTGGGGTTTATGTGTATGACCGCAAAAATAATCAAACCCTGACTTTAGCGGCAAAATCGGTGGTGTTGGCCACCGGGGGCGCAAGTCGGGTTTATCTGTATAGTACCAATCCGGCAGTATCGAGTGGCGATGGGATTGCGATGGCCTGGCGTGCCGGTGCCAAAGTGGCCAATTTAGAATTTAATCAATTTCACCCAACTTGTTTATATCATCCCAAAGCGGGGTCATTGTTACTCACCGAAGCGATTCGTGGCGAAGGCGGCTTATTGCGCTTAAAAACCGGTGAGCGCTTTTTGGATAAATTTGATCCGCGTGAAGAGCTTGCGCCCCGTGATATCGTCGCGCGCGCAATTGATCATGAAATGAAACGCTTAGGCCATGAACATGTTTATCTAGATATTAGTCATAAAAGCGCAGAATTTATTATCAATCACTTCCCTAATTTATATGCCCGTTGTAAAGAATTGGGTTTTGATATGACGCGGGAGAGCTTGCCTGTTGTACCGGCTGCGCATTACACCTGCGGCGGTGTGATGACTGATTTAAATGGACAAACCAGTGTCCCAGGTTTATATGCTGTGGGCGAAATTGCACATACAGGTTTACATGGTGCCAATCGCATGGCGAGTAATTCTTTATTAGAATGTATTGTGTTTGCAAAAAGCGCTGCAAAGCATATCAGTCAACATTTGCCTGATTTGTCTTTTGCAGCTTCGATCCCCGACTGGGATGAAAGCATCGTGGGCGCTGCGCATGAAAATATCATGATCCATCATAATTGGCATGAGTTACGCCGACTCATGTGGAATTATGTGGGAATTGTGCGCTCGAATCAGCGATTAAAGCAAGCCTTTGAGCGGATCCAAATTTTAAAGCAAGAAGTTTTGGATTATTATGCACGTTATTATATTCATCCAGATTTAATTGAGCTACGAAATTTAGTAACGGTTGCTGAGCTAATGGTCGAATGCGCAATGCGGCGTCAGGAAAATCGGGGCTTGCATTATAATATCGATTTGGTAGATGCGCCGGTGATTACAGCTGCTGATACAATTTTAATACCGAACCAAGCGTTGTAAACTCCGCCAATGACTTCCGGAAAACTGATGGCGTAGTAAAAAAAGCGTTTCCTTGTGATTGTCCGATCCAAACCGCAAAATCAATAAAAAATCACTGATATAATTTTTCTTTAGCAAGCGTGAATTAAAGGGTAAATCTTGTTCTGGAAATAATTTCCACTCTTCTTCTTTGATATGTTCTAAAGCATAAATTGCGGATTTTTTGGGTTTGGAAAAAATACATGAGGCAATGATCAAGATAATAAAGAATAATTTTATAAAAATATCGATATGTAAAAATAAAAGTACTAACACTGCCAATGCGTGTATGCCTAGATTCCAATACTGTAAAAATTTGGAAGGTAAAATTTCAAAATGATTGTTGCACATGACTACGAATCTTATCACATAAAGCTTGAAAATTGGGATCAGCGCAAATGCTCACACCCAATAGCCAATTGTAGAGATCTTGATCATTTTCTTGCAATAATAATTGAAAAGTATGTTGCTCGCTCTCACTTAAATCATCATAACACTCATCAAAAAATCGCATTAAGAATTGATCCAGCTCAAGCATGCCTCGCCGACACGCCCAGCGCAGTTGATTTTTATTTATCATTTCCATAGCGCCAGAGTCTAAGCTAGTTCTGCTCAAGGATCAATAAGGCTTTGACAAACAGGCTATAAATCGGGTAAGTTTCGTCCCATGAATACAACTTCTACCCATTTAGGCGCATTGAAAGTGAGCGGCAAAGATGCAGCGGCTTTTCTACAAGGCCAGCTCACTTGCGATATTCACAAGATTATGCCAGCCACCCATCAACTCGGCGCTTTTTGTAATCGTCAAGGGCGAGTGTTAGCTTTGATGGATGTGTTTTGTATGCAAGAAGATTATTTTTTAACCCTGCCCTTAGATTTAATCGAAACGATTCAGCGCACGCTAGAGAAATTTATCGTAGCTTCAAAAGTAAAAATTGAAAATATCAGCGAAGATTATCAGCTTATTTTAAGCAATGATTTTCTCTTAAACCAAATGCGCGCACGCATTCCTTTTATTGCTGCTGCACAAACGGAGTTATTCCTTCCTCATCCTTTGGGATTAGTGGATCTTTTTGTTGTGAGTTTTACTAAAGGATGTTTTGTTGGACAAGAAATTATTGCGCGCATGCAACACCGCACTCAAATTAAAAAATCTCTGCAGTATTTTGAAATTGAGCGCGATGCGATGCCAAATGTTGGCGAGAATATAATGCTTGATGATGAACGCACTGCTGTTTTGGTAAATAGTTTATCGCTTGCCCCGCAACATTATGCAGTATTAGCGATTGTCGAACATTCATCTTAATCCCACATAGCCCTCTTTTTTGCTATATTTATGCTTTGTCATATTATTTCAAAAGGAAAACTTATGAAAACATCAATTTTTTTAGCTGCATTGCTTGTAATCCCCACTGTTTACGCGGATGTGGGTTTAGGTATAGGTGTGGGCACAGGTATAGGCACAGGTGTAGGCACAGGTGTAGGTGTGGAAGTCGGTACTGACACGGCTAGAACTGATCAATCCAATCAAGAGAGCAATTCTAACAACAATGACCAGAATGCTCAGTCCCAAAGCAACGAAAAAAATACTGGCTCAGAAAATACTGGAAATTAAGATGGGGGACGGCTCTGCTCGACGTCCGGCGGCTACACCCGACGTCCCGCGACTTGTTCGCGGGATCCAGTGGATTTTTAAGCATCCCCTGGATGCCGCGAACAAGTCGCGGCACGTCGGCTATAAACTAAGTAAAACTCACGCCTACTCATTAATGATCTGGATTTATCCATCTTTCCAAAAAAGTTAGCAAACCAAACTTTTTATCGGTCAATAAAGCTAATAAAATCAAGCACATGCTTTAACTATCCTTCTTAATACGGTATAATGTTAAATTTCATGACTCTTTTTTGAGATAAAAATGTCAGAAATAATAGATAAAAAAATCCCTTCAAAAACCTTGGATACACAATTCTACTCCAGGATTCGCAGTACGTTATCCGAAGAAAGACTGATATTACTTGAACAGTTCTCAGAATCCATACCAAGGCCCGATCTTTTTGGTACTTTTATTGACAGCAACCACTATTATGAGACTTTAAAAATCCTTAATCTTGCAACCAACGAAGTTCGACACTTGAAAGCATTCCTTTTAAGCAAAATTCTTTCTCAAGTGAAATCATTTGGCCACCTATTAGATATAGGCATTGGAGACTGTTCTGTTACTAAAATTGTAGGGAGAAAATTTAAAGAAATAACCTTGATAGATAAAAATAAAAAAATCTTTAAAAATATATCTCTGAGCTTATTTAAAAAATGTTCAAAACTGCATTTATCTAATCAATGTATTTTGGATGCACCTCTTGAAAGGGACAAGTATGATCTCATTCTTTTATCACATACGCTGTATTATATTCCTAAAGCACAATGGCCTGATCTCATAAAAAAATTATTCAGCTCACTTAAAAAAGACGGCATTTTATTTATCGCTTTAACTGGCGGACTTGATAAAGATGGATTAATTAAAACCTTCTCACCCACTACGCCTTCTATCATGAATCATTTAATAGACTATTGTCATATAGATGCTGCAAGCAAAATAGAAGCTTACAAATCGAAAGAAGTCAGTCTCAGTAAAGATATTAAAACCATGATGCATATTGCAAACCTATACTTAAACGATGCTGGCGTCACTGTCTCATTTGAAGATTTAAAGCTTTACTTACTAAAAAAATATCACTCCAATACAGGATTATTTAGATTGGAAGCAGAACAACAGTTTATTGTTCTACAAAAATAAACCACAGGGAAATGTAAAATGCTCACGAAAATTTTCAATGCGATTAATTTAAGAGCGCAAGAACTTAACTACCCCTATCAAGCTTTTGGAATTTTTGGTCTCATTACCTATCCTGGTTATTATTTATTATGGCGATATTCACACCCTGAAGGTTATGAAAACCTAACGCTTCGTTTAATTGTTTGTGCCTTATGTATTCCTCTTGTATTTTCAAAGCAATGGCCTAAATCTATTCAAAAGTTTTTGCCCTGTTATTGGTATCTCACAATACTGTACTGTTTGCCTTTTTTATTTACATTTTTCCTATTTAAAAATGATATATCAAACGGTGCCATCTTTAATTTCTTGGCCATTATCACCTTGATGATCCTTATTTTAGATTTGGCATCTTTTTTAATAACACTGTTTTTGGGCATATTATTAGGATGGTTGGCATTTTACCTCACGACTCCGAATCTCGTGTATCCCGATATTAATTATTTCGATCTTTTTGCTTATACTTTTTCTCTTGTATTTTTTGCGGCAATATTTGCCCATAGACGAGAAAAACTTCATGAAGAAAAACTCGAAAGCCTCATCACCCTCTCCAGCATCATCGCCCACGAACTACGCACGCCACTTCGTACTATCGAATCCAGTACAGATGGGTTGTCCAACTTACTACCGAAGTTAACTCAAACCTACGATATCGCAAAGCAACAAAACTTAGATATTCCCTTTATCGCCCCACAGCAATTTCAGGCCATTGGCCAATTGTCTGGGAATATCAAATCTGAGACCTATGCCGCGTTTA
Source organism: uncultured Gammaproteobacteria bacterium (assembly GCA_964584425.1). Classification (GTDB taxonomy): domain Bacteria; phylum Pseudomonadota; class Gammaproteobacteria; order JABCZS01; family JABCZS01; genus JABCZS01. Next base: position 18,110 of record CAZPAA010000002.1, read on the forward strand.
TGTTTATTGACATGTTATTGCAAAAAACCAAGTCCAGCTCTGAAGGTAAGCAGGAAAAGCACTCCATCCGCTCAACAATCGACAACGCCCTCCACCGCTATCCTTTTTCCAAGGAGGAACGGGAGAGATTCCATATTGGTGTCACTGGGGAAGATTTTACCTATTTTGGCAATGACCACCTCATCCTGCACATTTTCTTCAATTTAACCAAAAATGCCTTATACTACATCTATAAAGCGCAAAAAGGCGGGATATCTATATCCCTTGAGCGTGGTGATGAATATAACACTGTGCGCTTTAAAGATACGGGCACTGGCATTGCGCCGCGCGATTTACCCCATGTATTCGAGCGATTTTTCTCTCGTACCCATCATGGCACGGGACTCGGTTTAGCGTTTAGCAAAATGGTGATGGAAAGCCTGGGTGGGAAGATCAGTTGCGCATCCGTGCTTGGGGAATATACAGAATTTACCTTATATTTCCCGGTGATTTATACGCAAAGAGAATAAATATGCAAAACCAAATGTTGAGTTGCTTCTTTCCAAGTACGGTCGTGTTTATTGATGACAAAACTGCTTATTTACGCGGTTTATTATCAGCAATAGATATGAATTACATCGTCCCCAAAATGTTTGAAAATCCAGTAGAAGCCGTGCAATTTATCAATCAACAATCCTCGATTTTACAGCGCTCATTCTTAAGCCCTTTAGATGAACTCCCCGCTGATCACGTCGGCTTTGATATCGACATTCGCAGTTTCCATCAAAAAATTTTACAGCAAAACTTGCGCTTTCGTGAACTCACCGTGGTGGTCTGCGATTATGCCATGCCGCAAAAAAATGGGCTGGAAGTGTTGCAAGAAGTTAAAAATAAAGATCTAAAAACCATTATGTTGACTGGAGAGGCAGATGAGTTGCTTGCGGTGGAAGCATTTAATCGTGGGTTAATCGATCATTTTATGCGAAAAAGTGTGACAAATTTTACTGAGAAATTAAATAGTATTATCCTGTCGCTGCAGCAAGATTATATTATGCGTATTACCGATCTCATGATTAATAATATCGTTTTAGGCCGTTTGCCTAGTCCTTGTGTATTAACCGATCCGGCGTTTATTAATTTATTTAATTTTATCAAACAACAACATCATATCGCTGAATATTATTTAATTGATGAACATGGCGGATATTTGTTACTCGATCAAAAAGGTCAGACGTTCTTCTTGGCAATATTAGATCCCGCAGCGCTAGATTCTTTTCTACAATTTGCAATTGATGAACAAGCACCCGCCCCTATTATTGAAAAATTAAAATCTAAACAATTTGTTCCATTTTTTTATTCCGATGAAGATTTAAACACCCCACCGCGCGATTGGGACAGCTACCTCTACCCCGCGCAAACCCTCGAAGGCCAACAAACCTATTATTATTGCCTTATCACCCCACCCACACAAATGTCTCCAGTATTGACTAACGAACAAACCTACCAGTACTTTTTGGAGCATGGGTATACACGTGGGTAAATGACATCATTGCAAAATCCATTGCTGCGCTAATTCCTTTTGATTATAGGAAAAGCGTCTTATTTCAGGTTGCACAAAAAGCCCAATAATACTAATATTATCTCTATTAAAGTGATGGTAATTATTATAGCAAAGTGAATCGTCATTGGGAGGATTACAAAATAAATAATCTCACCAGACGAATATTTTCATAGCTATATTTGCCATCAAATTGATTATAAATCGGCGCAAGCTTGCCGTCTTCAGATGCACTCAGTGCTGAAAATATTTCATCAAATTCTTCTTGGCGAATGGTGGTGCGTAAGCAACTCAGTTCACTATTACTAATTAATTGCAAACTTTTTACTCTTTCAAGATGATGCATCACCGTGCCGATGGTTATGCCGCGTTCGGCTGCAATTGTTTCAATGGTTTGATTTTTTTTAAACATTTCCATAGTTATAAAATGCGTAGGTATTGATTTTTCTTTTTTGGTTTTTGTTTTCTTGGTTGATTGCTTTTTTGATTTCTCTACACTACCACCAAAGCGATCAATCAGCGTTTGAGTGTGAAATTTTACAATATCATCCGATGTAAATTCTTGCAGGTATGCAACATTATCAAAAGAACATTGTTTGAAAATTTTATCATGCGTAAGAATTTTAGGATGCACTTTTAACGCCATTTCGTTGAGATTCATGAGCTTTAAGCCATCTAAACGTCGGACGCGAGATAAAGCCACATATCCCATGCCTGGCTCAAACGCATCGCCTAAGTCAATTTCCGCTGCGTCTAATGTCATACCTTGGCTTTTGTGAATGGTGATTGCCCAGGCTAGTCTTAAGGGAATTTGTGTTATTGTGGCACGCACAACATCATTGTCTTCATATTTCCAATCTTCTGGCTTCACCACTAACATTCGTTGATCATAAGTTTTAACAATCGGCAAGCCATCTGGACTTTTTTCAAAACCCGTCACTATCGCTCGTGTGCCATTTAAATAATTTCCACTGGCGTCATTTTTAATAAACATTACCTGCGCACCTATTTTTAATTTTAATTCTTCAGGTGCAAGACAATTCTTTTTTAAGCTATTAACCAGTTCAGAAAATCCTATGGTTTGCATTTTAAATATTTTTTCTTTGGTGGAAAGTAATGAAAGTTCACCATTATTAATCACATCGACATTCATATTGCGTGAGTAGAGTTTTGTGGGTTTTGTTGCGCCTATCGGTTCTTTTTTATACCGCGTACGTAATGGAATTTTGGTATGCTCCCCTGCTGTGCCGCTGCGAATATCATTTAACACCTGATATAAAGGATCATCACCCTGGCGATGTTGCTCCAAGAGATAACACACGTAAAAATCACCGTTTTGCCATGCATTCGATTCAAAAGCAAATTGTTTATCTTGGCTCAGCGTATTTTCAGTTGAAACCGGTGGCAATTGAAAAAAATCACCGCATAATATGACTTGCAGTCCACCAAATGATTTATCAGGATCTAGCATGTGCCTCGCTATCGTGTCAACCATATCCAGTTGATGTTTATGTAACATCGATATTTCATCAATAATCAGCACGCGCGTTTTTTTATAGTTACGCTTAATACGATCATTTGATAAAATTTTTTCTAGATCTGAAGAGGTGAGCGTATCTTTGACACCGATGCCCGACCATGAATGAATAGTACCGCCATTCAAATGTGTCGCTGCAATACCCGTAGATGCACTAACCGCCACCCTGATCTTACATTCTCTGAGATATCGAATGTATTCATTTAATAGATATGTTTTCCCCGACCCGGCTTCACCAGTGAGAAAAACATTATGACCCATTTTTAATAAATTCAGGGCTTCGGATTGCAGCATGGTATCTCTTCAATTGTGCAAAGTATATTTATTTTTCCATTGCCAGTATTTAAGGTTAATCTTAAGCTTGATAGGCATAGATCAAGCTTATTCTGGGCGATTCTACATCAATTGGGAGGTTTTTTGTAATAGCATGCTTTCTGGAATGGGTGTCTATAAGTCTTTAATAAAGGAGTCCAAACTCGAGAGCATTTATGAATTTGGAATGTCAAATGTCAAGCCTGCCCCATCACCCTGAGAAAAAATATCCGCTAAATAAAGTGGCCCTGAGAGGGCCACTGATGGGGTGGGGATTAGAGCTTCAATGCCTGAGCATCCACAGTCTGCTGGATACTGTTTAGATCTACTTGAAGTTGATATAACTTCGTTGGATCAGGCAGTATTGTATCGCGTATTGTTACCGATAACGCTTGACATTGGACTATAAATTTTCCTAATGGGGTTCTTGCGTTCTCTATTCCTAATATTGCATCCTTCATTAAGTGATCTGCACCTTCAGATCCATTCAAGGTCGTCAAATGTGAATCTAAATCACTAAGCGCTTTTGCATATTCTGCATGTGCGGCAGCAAGTTCAATGGCTCCCTTCTCAAGCTTGTCCATCAATTTTTGCACTGCCACGGCTAAGTGTAATGCACATCTTAGTTGATGGACTTGTTCAGCGTTACGTCCGCCACCCAAAACTTTATTACTTAACCATGTTAATGTATTTGCGCTTCCATCCTCTGTAAACAAAGTTAATACATCTGAGGAGCTAATCTTTTCATCCCCACTTATTTTTCCTAAAAGAGCTTGGCGGAATGTCTTACGGTTGCCATCCAATATTTTAAATTCAGAGGACAATATACATAATTTGTTTGCCAAGGCTACAAAGGTCAGATTATCGTCTTCATTCAAGGCGGGGCTGTTAGTTATGTTTTGAACAGTAAACCCACCAATCAACTTTCTAATTCCATCAAAAACGTTCCGCAATACGTCACGGCTTTGGTTGACTGGTAATTGCACTGGCGTAAATTTAGGTAATGATACCGATGCGGTAGATGAACTAGATTCTGGGCTGCTGCTGGATGAGCTATTAGGTACATCAGCCACAGTCGCACTAGATGAGCTAGAGGCGCTGCTGCTGGATGAGCTCAATGAACTAGGTATTACAGCAGTCACACTCGCACTAGATAAGCTAGGATCTGCATATATACCTTTTTGTGCATCTGTGCCAAACTCTTCAATGATCTGTATAATTTTTTGATCAGTTTTATGCGCGCCAGTTTTATCTGCCATTATCTGTTGAACGGCTTGTTTTTGTAAGATCTCCAGTTGGTCTTTGGTAGGATTACCATTACCTACTTTTTTAGCATGCATTATTTTTAAAATGCTAGTTTGTAACTCATCAAAATACTCGGAAATAGCTTTGTTAAACCTTTCTTCTGCTCCACCATCAACCTCTGCAGCCGTTATAATTGCCGCTTTAATACCTTCAAGAGTTGCCCCGGATTTTGAATGATAAAAATTCTCTACTAATGCAATCTGTTCCTGAACTGGATCATAAACAAAACTTGAATTCCGAATACTACCATTACTACTACTGCCGTTACTTGTATTACTTGGAAGCCTTATTGACCGACGCATTGACATACGACCTGTGGAACTGCTGGAAGCAATATTTTTGACAAATGTCGTTGATGCGGCTCTATTAATCTCACCTAATGCCGTCACAGCTTTCTGAATAGGATTGCTGGGAGCGCTGTAACTATATCCATCAGACCCTTCCTCAAGCTTAAATTCATTTAGAGCAGAATTAGCCTTAGAAATAAACGCATTAATAACTGCGGCGGGATTAGGAGCAGACTTAATCTCCTCTTTTACATTTTCTGCAGCTACAGCAAGTTGTAATAAAGTACGGAGTTCCTTTGATTTTTCTTTAGATAACGAATCACTATCCGCGGAATATAACATTGCCAAAAGTTGTGCCTGTTCTGGTTTAAAAACTCCATAGTCATGTTGAAGGCTGGCAATTCTGCTTAATGCATCATTACCGTTTATTTGGTTTTCCAATAGTGCAATCAATCCACTATGAGCTAACAACCCTTCGATAACATTGCCAGAACCTATAATGTTGTTATCAAAATGATTCTTAATGGCGCATCTTATATCCAAAAAGTTATCCAAAAAGTATGATTGATAAGCTTGAGTATTTACAACTTGTGCATCCTGATTTAACAACGCACCAGGACGAAATATATTAACCAGAATTTCACAAACACCAGTAGAGGTTCCTGGAGTTAAAACATTTTTATTTATTGCTTTCACTGTTAAAAGGCCTAGACACTTTTCTACCAAGGCTTTTTCCGAACTGCCCTCTTCCAATAAAGAAACTTTCTGTTTTAATGACTCAGCATATTGTGAGAAATTTGTAGGAACTTTCTCTGCTTGAGCCAATAAATATAACTCATCAGCGAGTTTCACATGTCCTACTTCCCACGTTGATTTTTCTAGCGCCTTAGCACTCAAAGCAGCCTTACATTGCTCAATTAAATTTCCTAATACATTTTGTCTAAAGCCAGCGAATGTTGTACCTGTCACACCCCTGGACAATGCCTCAAGTTGCGTTTTGAGCTTATTTAAAAGTGCTTTTGAAGGCTGTTTTGCAGCTAAGGCAATCATATCCTGCATAAATACGTGGAAATGAGATATTTGTTGCAGTGTATAATTTGTAAATGTATTCTCGGTTATGGTTTCTGCTTTCTTTGCAAGATCTGCATAGATTGCATCAGCGACATGCTCGTAAAGAGGAGCTGAGACACCTGCAACTTCTAGAGTTTTCTTAAAGGCGTCCGTCGCAGCTAACGCATTGAGCGTCTTAGTCACTATGTCTGTGTTGGATGCAGATCCCATGATGAAAGCATCTAGAATGGGCTTAATA
>CAZPAA010000003.1:0-19958 GCA_964584425.1 uncultured Gammaproteobacteria bacterium
TTTTTGGCGAACATGGGAGCATGCGGAAATTGATTTGATTGAAGAACGCGAAGGCAAGCTATTTGCCTATGAATTTAAATGGAATCCAAAAACACGCACAAGCATACCAAAACAGTGGCAAGAAAATTATCCGCACAGTCAGTTTAATATTATTCATTCAGAAAATTATTTGGAGTTTTTAGGCATTCCCTCACAAGCTTCTACATAAAGAGAATTTACGAGCGTGGAAACACAATCCCCACATCTGTTTTTTTAAAATCCGCATCCAAGGTAAGGATTTTATCCCGACTCACTTTTGCCAATGCATAAGCATAACAGTCCCCTAAATTAATGGGGAATTTTAAGCGTGCACTGGCTGCGATTTGTGCCTGCTCAATATCGGGCGGGATGAATTTTATTGGGCTATTTAACAATTGTGCGGTTAACTGTGCATGGTTTTGGGGTTGTCTGTCTTGGAGCTGGATTAAAGTTTCGGTTAAATTCACCGTGCTCATTTTTAAGTCATCATAGGCATGGTTGAGCTGCTGCGCTGCCCATAAGGCATATTCCTCTTTGAAATAAATAGCCAAAATAATCGAGCTATCAATGATCATTTTTTAGACTCCCATAAATCATCTTCATCTTCAAAACGGGGTTTATGCGGCGTGGGGGCGAGGCCCTCCCCTAGCCAGCGGGTGAAATCCACGCTTACTTTTTGCGCAAGATGTCGCGCCAGGCTTTCTTGCACTGCTGCGCGAATCGCTTGGGCTTTGGTATGAAAGCCACTGATCTGCATATATTCCTTGAGTTGTTTTTCAAATTCTGGGGTGGTGTGTAAATTAATTTGGCTCATATCTCCTCCTTAATGTACAAGATATACATTAATTAAAATGAGAACAATGTAATGCCAATACTTAAATTAACTTATATGAAATAAAAACACAATATTTATTTGATTTATATGTTTTATTTTATTAATTATATTCATTTTCGGTTTTGTCTTGGCAAATGAGATAACGATGAGTCAAGTCTTGGCGGGAAAGGCATACCAATCATTTGATTTTATTGAGAATTCTACCCAGTTAATGCTGGTCTCGCTTTAATGCTTTTGCAGAAAGCCCGGTGATTTTCATCACCTGAGTTAAATCGATGCCTTCTGCAAGCATATTTTGGGCAAGTTCATGGATCGCCATTTGGCGACCTTCTTTTCGACCTTTTTGAAGGCCCTTTTGGAGGCCCTTTTGGAGACCTTGCTCAATTAGGCTTTTATCATAAATTTTCATGCGTGCTTGCACGAGAGTAGTCATGGATATATCCTCCAAATCACCAGCTTCTATAGCCTCTAACTTACCTAAGTCAATCATTTTGCACATATAAATATACATAGCGCGGCGATAAGAATCAAACTCTTTTGAGGCAAACTTCTTATTGATCACTTGGAAGATCGGTAAAACTTGTTTTCTGCGCTGGACATTTTGTTCAAATTCAATCAAAGGTGTAAGCAAATTATTAGAGCTCTGTAAAGATTTATCGAGTATGCAGCGCCCTATATCTAACAAATGATATTCAAACTGCGGCTGATGCCGCTTTAATAATGCCGGTATTCCCGGAACAAATAATTCACTACTACATTTAGGTGCATGCCATGCACTTTTCCCGCTATACACCACAAAAGGCAATACTGGGGGTAAATGGTTAGATATTAACTGTTTAGTTTTAATTAAATGTTCAAATAACATGCCCATATAAGTAAAAAAACGTATGGCCATGAATCGATCAATACGGCTTTGAAATTCTAAAAAAATATATAAATACAGCCATTCTTGCTGATTAAATTTCAGCCGCCAGACACAATCTTGTTCTCGCACTTCCGAGGCCTCAGAAACATATTTATCTTTGACGGGCTCTAATGTGTTGAAATCAAGCTGTTCTACCCAATTTTCTTGGATAAATGCTTTAATCAAATCTCGCACAACGATCTTGTGCGAAAAAATATCACGATAACTGTGATCATAAACACGGTTTGACCTTTTTATCCCTTTATTTTTCCCTTCTATTTTGGCTAAAATATCTTATTTGAATTAAAATTACAATATTATTTTATCTTTTATGATCTTTCTTTATTAAGTGAGGTTAATATGAACCGCAATGAAATCGCGGCCTTAGTCACTGCTGCTCTTCGCGAAGATATCGGCACTGGGGATTTGAGCGCTGCGTTGATTGATGCGAGTACTAAAGCTACTGCGCATATCATGACAAGAGAATCTGCAGTGCTATGTGGGACACCATGGGCGAGTGAGGTGTTTAAACAAGTTGACCCCATGATCGTGCAAAACTGGCAGGCAGAAGATGGAGATAAGCTTGCGCCTTCGCAAATCATTTGCACCTTAACTGGCGCGGCTGCAAATTTATTAACCGCTGAGCGCACTGCGCTTAATTTTTTGCAAACATTATCTGCAACTGCGACACGCACTGCTTATTTTGTAGATTTAATTCGTGATACACATACGGTATTATTGGATACGCGTAAAACTATTCCTGGACTTCGCTTTGCGCAAAAATATGCGGTGCGTGTGGGTGGAGGGCAAAATCATCGGCAGGGTTTATTTGATGCGATATTGATTAAAGAAAATCATATTATGGCTTGTGGGTCGATTAGCGCTGCGATTAAAAAATGTGAAAATGCTCACGTTAAAGTGATTGTCGAAGTTGAAAATTTAGATGAATTGCGTGAAGCAATCGCAGCGGGCGCTACGCATATTATGTTGGATAATTTCTCTGTTGATCTGATTAAAAAAGCGGTTGGGATTAAGTATGGAGGGGTAAAACTTGAAGCCTCTGGCGGCGTTAATGAATATAATATCCGTGAAATTGCTTTGGCAGGAGTGGATTATATTTCATTAGGGACATTGACCAAGGATATCCACGCGGTGGATTTGTCAATGCGGTTTATAACCGGATAGATATTCGGGGAAAGTTCCGTCATTGTGAGGGGAACCCGTCATCCCCGCGCAGGCGGGGATCCATATCACGGAGGATTAACGATGGCCGGGATGACAGGAGCTGCGCTGATTCAAAAAATTCAAACCCTATCACTACGATTTTTTTAGAAGCGAGCTGAAATCTGGAATTCGTTCTTGACGCACGAATGTAGATAATGGTCGCTGAAAAAGTAGATTGCCGTTATTGTTGCCGTTATTATTGGTGCTCAAAGTCTCTGGAAAGATGTGGAGCAATGTTGCATTACTGCCCGTATCTGCAGGCTTGTCGGTGTTAGTCGCTACTACGGCGGCAGTTTTAAGGGGTTTTTTATTATCTTTTTTTATTGCCGGTCCAGTGCCTAATGGATTCTTTGTATCCTTAGATTCTGCTTTTTTTCGATTAAGTTTAGGGGCCATCATATACCTCGCTAGTTAAATGGTTAATATCAAACTACCCAGATAAATTAACAATAAAAGCCAATGTTAGCAAGCAAAATATATTATTGATTTAGATGGATGACTATATATAAATTTAAGTTCCAGTGCGCTTGTTATGACTTATAACACCAAATCAAACTCCCTGGATTGGGGAAGCTGATTTTTAAGCTGAGCAGCAATGAAGGTCAGCGATTCTGTAGTTAAAATAGGATGTTGAACGGGGTCTTGATAAGCCATCAAGGCGTTTTTAATCTCCTGTAAAATTCCATAAACATTCAAGTTGAGCGTCAGTAAAAACAGTATAAAATCATCCTCCCAGCCTTGATTAAGCACGTTAAATTTAAATATCATTTGCAAACAATCCTCCTTCGGATGCGCTGAATAATGACATTCCACCGTTTTATTTTCTTCTCCCCACGGGGTATACGTTCCAAGAGCGAGTGGCTTTTGCTTAAAATAAGCTTGTATTTTTTGGATCAATTGTTGGCCTGCTATTATGTTTTTTACACTTAGCGCGAGATAAATAATGCTGCTAATATCATCACGTTGAAATTGCACCTTTTGGATCAAGTCATTTTGATTTTTTTTTGCATAACATACCTGCGTTGTCACCTGATGTTCATTTATCTCGCAAGGCTCACTAAAGTTCCCAAGTTTTTCAAAAATATTTTCTTTTGTTTTTGTGGACTGAATTAACAAATTAAATTCATTTAAACCCTGATACCAAGCATTTGCATCTTGAGTAAAATCAGGTTTTAACAGTTGGATTTTTGCAAAAATTTTCACCAAACTTTCAACATCCGGAACAAAAATGCTAAGCGTATATCGTGCAGCTTGGTTTGAAAATTGGGTGGCTTGAAGCGCTAGACGTAACGCTAGATATTGAGCCAAATGCGTATCGGTTAATAATAGCTGACATCCATTTGTTCGCGGACTTAGCACAACCCTATTGATTAGGCTATTTTCAACATCGTCCGTATAGATGAGTTGTACTACACCAAAGGAAACGTCCAAATTTATTTTGTAAGTCATGCAGCACAGGGTAATAAATTTGCCAATAAAGCACCATCAGGTAAATCCTGGTTTTAAATATTTTTATATAAATACATATTGGACAAGCAGCAAGTGAGGTGCCAAGCACTCCATTACCCAGTCAGAGCCCCATAAAACGGAACTGGGCAGTTTTTAACGCAAAATTAGCAATATTGTCAGTTAGGGCGTGCTTTAATGCTTGGCAGTGGTTTGCTGGGTCAGCCTGATATGCAAGCTGCAAGAAGATTATTTCAGGCTAGCGATGACACGAAGAATCTGCTTAAAAATTTTTTAGAATTAGAATCACCTTCAAGTTATACAAATGATACGCGAACAACATTGCGTGAGGTATGGGATCAACTCAACCCCGCACCTGTTTCAAGGCCAAGTCTTTTGCAATATTTGGCGCAAAGCGCCCAGGGAATTTTCCGTAGGAATAATAATGGATACCAAGAAATAGGTACGCGGCTTACCAATAGTAATTGATTCCTCCCGTACAATAATGGCTTGCTACCCTTTCAGAATAAATAACGGGGTAACAGCACTTCAGAGCAAGTCCTCTTGCGGTTCATCTGTTGCTGGCGGTATAGACCAAGTTAACATTGGATAATGCTTTTCTTCCTCGGTTGAAAAGGTCCAAACATTTTTATCCCAAGCTGTGAAATGAAAATTAGAATCTAACGGCGCTGCTTTCATTTGAGCTGTGTTAAGAGCCAAGGAGTCATTTTCTCCCCCATGTTCTTTTTGCACAGACACTTTATCAAAGAAAACTTTATAACCATCTACACGATAGGCACCATGTTGACTGTCATGACCGACGATAGCTCTGGCATGGTGTTTCGCGGGAGAATATATCGTACCTATCGCGTATACAAATTCGAGTGTAATGCGTTCATCATCAAAAAAGCTTTTTTCATCTGCTTTTCCAATGATACCACCCGCGTACTTGCAAACATGCCCACGCGTTTCGCTTTTACACAGATTAACATTTGAAAGGCTGTTTTGAATAAGTACCGATTGGTCTGCTTCAACAAAACCGATGAGACCACCAATATTTTTATCGGTGACCATTGCACCTTGAGTAAAAGATTCGCTGATTATTGCATCATATTCAAAAGGTACGTCAACCACCTCTTGGGTAGATTCAATAATACCAATCAATCCGCCTAAGCCACATTTGCTTTGCGCATTATTACATGCCTTACCGGTATTATCTAATCCTGAAACACTGGATTTTTCTATTTTGGTACCGGCACTTGCTGAGCCAATTAATCCGCCAGCAAACGCATTTTTATCAATAATCACATTAGTTAGCTGAATATTGGATAAATCTGTATTAATCGCAACGCCTACTATTCCGCCAGATACGGCTATGTCATTTTTTTTGCCAATTTCTATCACTGAAATACTGTTGCCTTTGATATTGGAAATCTCTGCGCTTATCGCTTTAGCAGCAATTAATCCGCGATTTACATCCTTAGGACCTACAACAAGCACATTATTGAAATTCAAATTGGTGATTTTGCTCTCGGGCGCCAATGAGGTAAATAAGGCTACGGATACATGGTTATCCCAATCATCTTGACTAATAAGAAGATCGGAAATAGTTTTGTCTCCACCATCGAGCGTCCCTGAAAATTGAATTGCACTAGATATTCCAGGCGTGCCAATAGGTCTAAATACAAACCCTTTGCAATTGATATCATTTTCTAAATAATAATCTGCGGTCATATCTGCGGTGATATCTTGTAATTCACTGCAATTGGTAATGGGAATACCCTCTGCATGAGCCAAGCTGCCAATAGAAAGTAGAAACGCTACAAGAGCACATTTTTTTAAACTTATCATGACCATTTACCCCCCAGCTTCGTGATACCCGACTGTATCAATGACGAGAAGAAATGTCAATCAAAAATACAATGCCTGTTATTGATAAAAATAATAGCCAATTTAAATGTGAGGTTTAATGAGGCCAATAATCTTGCGCCAGCGCTTGCGCAGCGAGTAATTCTGCTTCCGTGTTGATCTCTAGGGTTTTATTTGGAGTAATGCACACTCTGATCCTAAATCCATGTTCTAATGCACGCAGTTGCTCGAGCTTTTCGCTACATTCTAAGGGGGTTGGCGGTAAGCCGGTAAATTTCAATAAAAAATCGCGGGTGAAGGCATACAGGCCTTGATGATGATACACGGGCAAATCTTGTATCTTATCCCGTTGATAGGGTATGGGCGCGCGGGAAAAATATAAGGCGCTGTCGAATTGATCCACGATCACTTTTACAAAATCTGGGCTTTGATATTGTGTTTCAAAATCTAAAGGATTGGCAAGCGTTGTCATGCCAGGGCGCTCGCCGTTTAGGTAAGGCTCGATGAGTGCGGTAAGCATTTCACTGTTTACAAAAGGTTCATCGCCTTGTAGATTGACGATCACATCCATGTCTTTATATTGTCTTGCCACAAATGCGACGCGATCAGATCCGGTTTGAATATTAGGATCGGTCATGATGACTTTGCCGCCTGCATGCTTAACAACCTCAGCAATTTCATCTGAATCCGTTGCAACCAATACTTCGCTAAAATGCGAACAAGTTTTTGCCGCTTCATAAGTGCGTACCACCATCGGTTTGCCAGCCAATAAGGCGAGTGGTTTACGCGCTAAACGTGTTGAACCAATACGCGATGGGATCACACATAAAATTTTTAACATCATTTGCCCTTTTCTTGGCGTTTACGATAAATTGCGATTAAGCGGCCGATTTGCTGGATCAATTCAGCATGCTGTGTTTCACATATGGATTTGATCATCTCATCGCGCGTGGCGTGATCGGGCGCATTCAGGCGCACTTTGATGAGTTCATGCGCTTCTAGCGCCTGGTCAATTTCGTTTTGCACCGCATCGGTCAAGCCTTTAGCGCCAAGCAGTACGACGGGATCTAACGCATGGACTTGCTGCTTTAAGTGTCTGAGCTGTTCTTTGGAAAGTGCCATTTAAAAACCTCTTTAAAATCATGGATCTTACGCATATACTGCCTAATATTCAAAATTAAATTGAATGATCTGCTTATGTTCCAATCAACAACCACCTTACCTGCTTTTATTGTTTTGGAATTGGGAGCCAAAGCTTGTGCTGATTTAAAAACAAGCCTTGCAGCGTATCAGCCACATTTGCCGCCTGAGATCACACGTTTTATTTTACCTAGCAATTACCATGTCACCTTGGCTTTTCTAGGGCAAATTGAGCGCGAATTGATTTTACCTCTATCGCAACACCTGTTTGAGATGGCAAAGGCGATAAGATCATTTAGACTTTGTTTGACCGAACTAGACTACTTCCCTAATTCAAGACACCCTGCTGTATTAGCTGCGATGATTTATCCTGCACCAGAGCTTATGGATTTATACCAAGCCGTCAATTTAGTGTTAAAGAATATGGACATCCACCCAATAAGCTATGATCAATTTCGTCCACATGTATCCATTGCCTATTGTAAAAATATCCCCCACTCACCGCCTAAAATGCTCAATATGCCCTTAGATATTGACAGCCGCATTCATGGGCTGTGTGTTTATGAAAGTCATACCGAAACAGGGGCTGCCCGCTATGAAAAAATAATAGAAGTCGAATTTATACCTTTGTAGTTGACTATTAGCATACTTTCATATATTGTGTTACTTTAATAACTCTTGCCGTAGTGAGAACATGAAAAATAAACACCTAAGGGTTAAAAAAACCCTCATTGAAAAAGAAGTGATCCCTGAATCTCAAAAAAAGCAAACAACATTTGCGGGCTTATCTCAAGAAGCGGTTCAAAAGCTTATATTACGACAAGGGCCCATTTTAACACCGCCATTTGCGTTACAAGAACCACTTGAAAATAATTCAATCCAGCAACTCGAGAATTATTACGCATTTTTAAATAATCAATATCAAGAGCGAATAGTTAAGCTGTCCACACTCAGCATTGTATTGCAAGAATTCGAACATAAAGAAATAAATCAACTAACCAGTACTATGATGCGCCTCAAAGCAGTTATGGACCAGAAGCGTGCGGCACAAGTTGATGCCAACAATATGGATTGGGTAGAAAAACAAATCACTTATATTACCCGAGTATATGATGAGCGCACCTCTAACCCTTCCTCCCCTACTCTCAAAACTGCAGAAATCGCAAAAAATGCCGGGCTCATGTGTTACCGCGGCTGATATCGAGTCAGGGCAGTTCACTTTGGTAATGACTTTTTTAAATCTTGGAGATGATTATGCTTTCTCTTAGAAATCTTGTCGAATTAGTTAAAACGCTGGTCAGCCTCAAAGAAAGCACTGAATTTGATCCCAAAGAGCAGGATTGTTTAAACCAAGCCTCCAGCAATGAACTGGATATCCCCATGCCAAATGAAGAATTGCCGGAAATACTTAACTTCTTATCGAAACTTGATCCCGATAATCATTCATTTTTAATTTTAATTATCCGCCGCAAACTGGCGACGCTTATCAGCTTAAAAAATTACACACTTTTACATTTGGCAAGCCTTGCCGGGGATGTCATCCTTACCAAAGCCATATGCGATGCTTATACCACGCCTGAAGATTATTTAAGGTTTGTCAAAAAGAAAACGGAATTCGGCGCAACCGCCCTCTTCCTCGCGCGTAATGGTGCGGTTGCTGAAATTTTATTATCACCTTTTCAGGAACAAAAAGAATTGCGGCAATATGTGACACAACATTGTCAAGAAGAAACTATTTTGCAAAGATCCTTGCGCCAGAATAATCTTACGCTTATCAGTGTTATTTTAAATCGCTTAGAGGCCAATCAACAAATCGAGTTTGTGATGCACCGTGTTGATCCCCCGCGTGACAAAACAGCCCTTTATCTCAGTGTAGAATTGGGTAGAACCCCCTTTGTCCAAGCACTGATTACCGATCTAAAAACACCAGAAGCAAAGAAAAATTATATTCTACAATCCGCCTATTATGGAAAAACAGTTTTATATCTGGCGGCAGAACGCAATGACAATGAGACCGTATCGGTATTATTAAGATTTTTTTCAATTCAAGAGCAGAAAAATTATATTCTTGAATCATCTTTTCTTGGTAAGAATATTATGGATTTAAGCCTAAATACCGCGCTTAAAGAACAATTACGCACGGTGATTGAGCAAGCGAATATAGCTTCAACCCATTTGGTTGTGACCTCGACCAACACATCAGCTCAGTCCAATAAAGGCTCTTTGCCATTTAATTTTCATAGAACACGCCATTTCAGTTAAACCGTGGTATGCAAGACCGGATAGGTAAACAATAAGAAGTGAGCGGCATTCACGCCAAAGTGGGTCAAAATGGCGGCTTCAAGACGTGCTGTTTTGTAATAAACATAGCCGTAAAATAGACCAGCAATCATAACAAAACCCATATAAGCAGGACCGCTCTTCACATGTCCCAATAACAACACAGCAAATAATACCGCGGTGATTAAAATAGGAATAAAGCTGGGCCATTGGCGCTTTTGCGCAATCTGCATTAAATAATTTTGAATGATTCCGCGGAAAATCACTTCTTCTGCAAAACAGACAAAAAATAAATTATTCAAGGCCCAGAGCCAGAAAATATTGGGAAATTTAGGATCAAACGCAATAAACCCTACCCCAATGGCTAAAGGCAACAATACCGCAATGCAAAAAGCGGTTGTCGTGAGGGTTGTCACTAGCATACGCATATTCCATGCGCGTTTTGGCGCTACGAGTAGACCACTTGTGATGACTAAAATAACCGCCACGATCGTTTTATCAAAATTAAGATACATATTAAATGGCGCTGATATCGGCGACACCGATACCGCATTGAAAACTTTGAAATTATCAAATCCCGGCATGAGATGATTGGCAAATGCCAAAGCCACGATTAATAATAAAACCATAACGCAAAATTCTAATAAGCCTTTAGAAATAGGATAGCGCCAACGCCATTCACACATTCCCCAAAATAAGACAATCAATAAAACGCCTACCGGCGTCACTAATCCATATAAAAATGCAATCATAATTTGAATCGCCAGGCCCACTCTTAAAAAAGTCAACGAGCGAATGGTGAATAAGCCGATAATCAGTAAAGCTAAAGTTAGATAGGGGAACAAAATATTAAAAGAAGGTATACTCATAAAGTGGAACTATATTGTATTTTATTTTTATGTGCAACTGGGGTAAAAATACTAGACAGTTATCTTAAACCCACATGAATTAAGAATATATAAAAATCATTGTTGGGTTTATAAATAAAATAAATATATCAAAGTGATTTTATGAAACTATACCAATTAATTGCGCAAAAAACACGAAGCCATGCTTTATTACAACGAGAGATTGAAAGTGATGGGATCGAATCTGTTCGACAGGTCCCCATTGCAAAAAAACTGGCATATATTCGCATTAAAAATGAAATTGCTGAGCTTCATCTCACTGCAGCGCTTTTAGCAAAAAAATATCATTGCCTGACCAGCTACGGTTTTCATTTAAGAAAAGCCTTAATATATAATCCCTATCTTGTCCCAAATCTTGCAAGAAACCTTAGAAATAAAAATTCAATTTTACCCCAAATGCCCTCATCGTTTGACGGAGCAATTTCAACGCTCACAACCACTAGAAATGCAGCGACTTTTTTTGCAGTCGGCTTTGTTTATGCTCTTGGAGGATTTCTCATATGGCCAGCTTATGAAAGAACCATCGAGCGGGGATCGCATGCTGCTACAACCTATTTAAAATGTTTAGATGATATCCCCAAAAAATATTCGGCTGAAGCTTGTCTTTTTATAGCTATTGCCTATTTAAACGATCAAGAATATTACTTATCTTTACGCCATTTATTTGAAGCAGATATACGTTCTACTGATATATTACCGGAAATAACAAATTATTATAATCATTGTATTAATGGCCTGATTGATGGTGATGAGGAACATGAACTGTCAAAACTTAAATTTTTATTTTCAGGTCTTAATATTGCTTCCGCTGATTCTCATACCCACACTACTGCAGCAACAGTTGTAGAAAATATAAACAAAATTATAGAAAAAGTATATTCCACCGCTGATGCTGGAAAAAATTTATCCGAAACCATTTGGAAGCAAGATTGGGACAGGTGGGCTTCATCTTCAAATTATGGGGGATCTAGAACAGCAGCGCCAAGAAGTGAATATTGCTATCAAAAAAATGATTTTTGCCAAAGAATATCGGGTTTATTTGAGCAGCCTGATGATAAATATACTCTTACCATTCCTGAAAATGTGAGGCATTTTAATAAAAAATTCTATCAAAAATATCCTTCTTTAGAACCAAATAAAAGTATATTTGATTGTGATTATGACTATGAACTCCTTCGTGCCCTACCAAATCAATTATCTAATCAAATCTCTTTAATTGAACTTGCTGCCTATATGACGCAGTTTATGGCTTTGCCAGAAGTTTATTTAAAATATGTAATTAACTCAAATGATGTAGCGGCTGAAAATAATAATGAAATTGAAACATATTTATATTCACTATTAAATAAAGAACCGGGCACAGAAATGCACTCCTTGGGAGATCCCCAAAATCATTTTATCTTGGAAGAAGAACATGAATTATCTGAACTCATTTTATTGCACCTTGACGATAACAACCACTTTGATTGCGAAAAGTTACAACAAGAATTTCCTGCAAAATATTGGCTCACGATACATTCTAAAATAAATGATGACCTAAATATTTCTTTTTTGCCTAGCCATCTTAAAAATCCTTTGATCTATCTTGAAACATTTATTAAAGATCATTTTAGCCCTCTCAGTCAGCAAGCCACTTTTTTTAGCCAACTCATTAATGATGATAATAACGATGATATCCCATCGTTATTAAATAACAGCCAACTTTATACAAGTTACTCCATTTTTAAAGGCAATAAGATTTTTTTACAGATGATTGAAGCTCTGCATCGCCTAGGCGCCCAAAAAGTGAAGGAATTTATTGTGCATTATCATGCAAAAAAATTTAATAATGTTGAGATGAAAACCGAAAAAACTCAAAGAAATACGCCTCTTCCTAAAAAAACATAGCTCCCCGAAATTAAAGCGCTGCTTGATGCATGGGTGCTGTGCCCATGGCATGCAAATTCAGCGCAATGACGGAGCTAGATTCGCATCTTGAAGTTAAATGGGTATATTTGATCAGCAAACACCTGTTTATTTATTTGTGAAGTTTTTCATGCGAAAGCAGCCATTTTTTTATTTCAAGTCCGCCCCCATACCCCCCTAAGGTACCATCGCTTGCTACGACACGATGACAGGGAATAATAATCCCCAGTTGATTCGCTCCATTTGCATTAGCCACGGCGCGGTAAGCGGTGGGTTTGTTTAATGATATTGCTTGCTGCGCATACGTTCGTGTTTCTCCATAGGGTATTTCAGCCAGACTTTGCCACACGGCCTGTTGAAATAGGCTACCCAATACACGATAAGGTGTTGTAAATTGGGTCAGTGTGCCTTTGAAATAAGCAGTTAGTTCTTGGGTAATACTCGTTAAAACTGTATTTTTGCCAGGGCTTGTTATATATCCACGCTGCTTTAAGCGAAAGAGCTCCCGCTCCAGTCCTTTTCTCGTGAAAAACTCCAGTAAATAAAGGGCCTTTTCATCGGCTATTGCCACCATTGGACCGAGTACTGTTTCGATGGTTGTGGTTTTTAGTTCAATCACGGAAGCCTGCGTTCTAAAAATGCGAAGAAGTTAAGAATTTGAGTCATGCAACAAGTGAAAAGACATAGTAATCAACCATAGCAATTAAATCAATGGCCTAAATTTGCAACAAAATATTTTGTAGATTTCACCGCTAAAAAAGACTTGCAGCTACAACAGAAAAGTGTTAAAGTTAGTTGACACATTACTTGAGGGATGTTATGCCTAATGATTTAAAAATGGGGATAGGCAAATCAAATGGGGTAGAAAATCCCTATCCTTTAGCCTGTGAACCCGGTTATCAGCCAACTGAAACTGATGTGAAAAACGCCACTACCCTGCCTGAAACCGCAAAACCCTTAGATTTACATTATTTTATCAATCAAGTTTTTACCCAAGATATAAAAGCAATCAAACGTTGGGTATGTACGGCTTTTGTTGCTGAACAAGATAGAAAGTTGATTGAAATTCAGGCGGATTTATCTCAAAACAAACAAAATTCCATAACAGAAAAAATCATCGCGATTGATGCTATTTTGCAAAAGCCGGCCGATCTAAACCTAGATTTAAATCATTTAGAAATTTTGATGAAGGATCTTTTTACAACTAAGCATTGGCTGCCGTCGCACTACGACAAGTTGATCTCCAGCAATTAGATATCGATACCCTGAATTCATTAATTCAGTGGCAAGGTTTTTTTAAGCAATTTTCTGAATTCAATTTACATATGAATAGCGCTGAACAACCACTGACTGCAGTAACCCTTGGGGACACAAAATATCTTTGTGCATCGATGGGTGAAACTGTGCTTGATTTGTTATTTGCTTGCGTCTCTATCAATTCTACACATCAATTTTCAAACATGTCCATCTGTCATTTTACGCATGAAATGTCTGGACACATCATATATCAAGTCCCTTCCACAAAATTGTATGAACAGATCCTACGTGATAAAAAAATTTATATTTTACCTTTATATGCCATGGGCTATTTAGTCTATGAGCATTTTGTTGCGCTAGCACTTTTAGGCGGAAGATTAATGCACGCTTATTTACCCGAATCAAAACATACGCGTGCTTTTGTCCATGGTGCCTATTTCGGGCCCGCATTGCCTATAGAACACGACTATGTGCATATTGACGTTGACGGCAATCATATGGTGGCCTTTGAGCTGGACGAAGTCGGTACAAAAAAATTTATGGCTATAGCGGCGATTGTGGCTAATATGTTTGCACGTTGTGGTGATGCACGTCAGGCAAATTACGCCATCGATACCATATCTAATATGGGATATACATTGGTAACCAACGATCCCATCAAGTTGATCAAGAATCTTTATCAGGAATTAGCTTATTTTGTAGGATTTGATAAGGTAAAAATCAGCGTGGGCTATCAGGTTAAAGAAATTTATTCCTATTCATACAAAGTGACAATGGAAATCGGGGATAAACAGCAAGAATTTGTGGGTACACTGTATACTGCTGTTTCAGAAAAAGCATCATACGTCAAGCAAACTGTAGCTACATTACATGAGCATATTGAGGTGTTAAAACAAATAAAAAAATCCTGCGCACCGTCTACCTTGCAGGCTTATCATGAATCCATACTTCCGGCAGTAGAGCCTAAAAAACCATCTGCTTTCATTCCCCCAGAAAATAAATCGTGTCTCATCTTGTAATATCAAATGTATTTAAAGGTAATGCTTAACGTAGGAAAAATTTGGAAATTCAATGAGTTGTCAATTGGGGCTTGCCCTCCATCATTATAACTTGGCCATGCAAACATGAGCTTGTACATTTTTTTGCAATGTTTGCTTATCTTTGCGCTTTTTCCATTTGTCTAATATTGTTGCGTTAGAGCCGATTACAAGCGAAAAAGCGCCGGCATTTATTAATGCTTGTTTCACCATATGAGTAGGAAATTGATGAGTTCCATGATTGGTTCTCAGCAGTATAAACTCGTTTTTTTTAAGCTCTGCACGTAAATAGGTAAAATCACCACTATAGATTTGATGCCCAAAATATAAATCGCCATAAGTCCTACAATAATATTGTTTTGGTATTACAGCACCAGATTTTTCAAAAAATTCGGGGTGGATCTTAATAGCGCGCCAATAATGTAAACCATATTTTATCCCAAGCTGCTCACCTGCTTCGATATCACGATTTGCAACAAAAGCCACAAGAGGTATCCCATTATAAATAAGATATTCCTTGTCAAGATTTACTGTGGCTAATTTTTGACGCACCTCATCAGAGATAAATTGTGTAAAATATATTTCACTCTCTTCTTGCATGGTTTCTTTTTTATTCTCACTTTTACTTGCTTTAGGATCAATCGGGAAATGCTGAAGAAAACTGGCAATCCCACGACTCATTGTTTGTTTAAAACAAAATTGTGTATTGACATAACCATGTTCGAGCCCTTTTAAATTCTTATCAAAGATCGAGCCTATCTCACCTGAATAGATACAAACCAACATTCCCTTTTTTATTTTACGAGTGGCAAAAACGCCATATCCTACTTTGCTATCAATAAATGCGATACAAACATTCTCAAATGGATGATCGATTATATGTGGAATTTTTCTATAAAAATGTGTTGTGGGAAATGTAGAACTTATTTTTTGTTTAGCTTTATAAAGTTCCTCTTTAGAGAAAGTTTCATCAAGCCATATCCCCTCTCGAAAAAACAAACCAAATTTTTGGTAAAATTCCTCTTGGCTGAACTCATGAATCACACCACCCAGCAGGGGCGGTTTATTGGCAACTGGAATAGATGTTATTTGCGTTTGTGGAGTAAGTAATGGTGGCATTTATTTTTTAAACGGGTACAACAAGGGATCATAGTCATTGAGCAACAGACTCCTGCACAATGACAACAATCCCCTATTGTACCTGAAAATCGCGCTGCCTCAAGCGATTTATCGATAACGCTGATTTGGCCGCACATAAGCGGTCCGTCATCCCCGCAGGGATGACGGGGCTTGCGATGATGCCGGAGGATGACGTTATCATTTGCTAACCAACACGCTCGATAAATCCTCAGCCGTTAATTTTTCAGCCGTGACTGGTGTTTGCGTAAATTGCAGCACAATCACTTCAATAGGTGTACTGCCTAAATTTTCATCCGTATGAAATCCCTCTTCGGTATCCTCTCGCAGCAGAAGTGGTTTTCCTATTTCTAATAGATAATCAGTGACGCTACCATCAGCATCACGTCTTTGCAAAACACCATCCGTTAACGGCAACAAAATCCGTGCGTATTCATGTCGATGCATCGCAATACCCGGCTGATTTTTTTGCTCTGATGGAATAACCGTTTTCCAAATCATCATTTCATTACCTGCAATATCAAGGCGCATCTCTAAATCACGATAACCCGTGACAATTGACGGGTTTTGAAAAGATTGCAAGGCACTTAAGCCGGCAATGCCTAACACTGCACCTAGCAAGAGAAATAGTGTGGACTTAAAAAGATTTTTCATTTAAAGAAGCTCATCATGATGTGAATTTGTCGAATGCTTTAGAACAGCCATATATTAGCATGCTGCCACTCAAATGGATATGTATCAAGCAACGGACTTTCTAAATAGAGAAGTCAAAGTCTGTGAGTCAGGCTCTCTTTTGGTCCATGGATTAGCAGTTCTTGTGGAGTAGAAGGGATTAAGGTTGATTTATCTAAAGTTGCTCACATCCTCGCGAAATGGGTGTATGAGAATAAATTCGGTATATAAGCAGCACCAGCGAATGGAAAACCACCTTTTGACATATTGACAGTACGATATTTTCCTGCGAATGGATAAATATCTCCCAACCAAATCTTATGCATTTTACAAATATACTGACAGAATATTATGCCGACAGGGCGAATCGCTGGAGATAGTGATAAAACTGCCAATGTATTGAATAATCTCGGGACACTCTATATCGATATGAAGCGATTCGAGGAAGCACAACCTCTTTATGAACAAGCTTTGTCGATGCTAAAAAATATATTTGACGAGGAGCATTATAAAGTGGCTTCCACCATCAATAATTTAGCTTCACTGCATAACCGTAAGGGTGAGCATCAACGCGCTATCGAGGAATATAAAAAATCACTTGAAATTACAATAAAAACAGTAGGCACTAAAGAACATGTCAATGCTGCAGCCACATTGAATAATATCGGAGCCGCCTATGTGACCCTAGGGAATGACCTTGCAAAAAAGGGTGAAAAACAAGAAGCTCAAAAGGCATATGGTGAGGCCAGAGACTATATCGAACAAGCCGTTACCATTCGATTAAAAAAATTAGGAGACAAGCACCACCACACGATTGTTTCACAAAAATGGCAGACGATCATTGTCACAAAAATGCGAGAACTGGTCACCCAAGGACAAGCACAGCCACAAGCACCAGTGAACGCTCAGAACAATCCTCTCGTTACAGATGATGCAGATGTAAAAACTGAAAAAAGTACATCTGCCAATCAGCAAACCCTGCAACTTGAGCCCGCAGAAAATAATAATAGCGCAACAATAATACAGACGAGCCACAAGATGAAAAACAAAACAATAAGAGACGCCGTCTAAATAATGGCGATGATTAACCAGAAAGTGACGGGGTCAGGCTTGACATTTGACATTTTAAATCAAAATGTTAAATGTTAAGCCTGACCCATAATTTAAAAGATGAATTTCTTAAGAAAAATGTCAAATGTCAAGCCTGACCCTTTTTTGCTTTTTTTCAAAAGTTCTAAAATAGAAATTAATATAGTTATAGATGCGTTGTTATAAAATCCGCTGGTTTTATCACATTAATTCCTGCAAAACCAGAAATATCTAATAAATCTTTATCGCCGCTCACTATTAAAAAACATTCAGCACCTAAAGCACATGCGATAAATTTATCATCATCAGGATCACGAGAAACAGATTTATCTAAATGAATGGAGCTAACCATTTCACCTTGTATTGAAAGAATTTCAAGAGTTAGTGGTATATCAAGGCGTGCTTTATATTTTTTCTTAAGAAGATAAGCAACTCGGGTATATTCTTCTAATATTTCATGGGAATAAACAAGTCGAAACTTTTGTTCCCCCCATGCTTCTAAAATTTGAAGAGGCAATCCACCCCAGAAAATAGCAGACACAAAAACATTTGTGTCTAGTACAACGCGGATCATTTTTTACGTGCTTCCTTAATGGCTGCCTCGATATCTTCTGGTGTTATACCAGCGGCTCGAGCATCTTTCCTTACTTTATCAATCATCTCTTTAAAATCACTAAATTTAGGTTTAGTAATCATTTTTAAAATGACGACGTCCTTTTCTGCAATAACAGCAAATTGCACCCCAGGTTGAAGGTTAAGTTGCGATCGAATAGCCTCAGGAATAACCACTTGGCCTTTAGATGACATATGGGTTGTTGCGAGTGTGCTCATAGTTTATCCTTTATTTTAATATCTTACAAGTAAGATTATAGCATCCTTGTGATAGAAAATCGAGTGTAAATAGATGCAAATAGATATAAATCAATGTAATCCAATGTAAATAAATGCAAAAAGAAAGTATAATGACGGCGACGGGGTCATGACGGGGTCAGGCTTGACATTTGACATTTTAAATCAAAATGTTAAATGTTAAGCCTGACCCCATAATTTAAAAGATGAATTTCTTAAGAAAAATGTCAAGCCTGACCCTTTTTCTCTTTTGACAGAAAATTGAACTTAGACGACGTAAAGAAATCTATTGCAACTGTACACACAGTTTATAACCACCATAACTCATCAAATAATAGCCGTTTAGCATATTAAAATTGCAAAGTTTAAGGTAGTTGCACTTTAATCGCTTTACGTCTATTTAAAAAATTGGAATAAATTTTCCACTCTCAGCTAATAGGCCCTGGAGTCAGGCTTGACCCCAGCATTCTTGACCCCAGCATTCTTAGGGTGTGGTTGAATATATAGGAGAAAGACTACCGCTGTACCCATGGTTATCATCTCCCTGGGGCTCAGTTCTTTGATAATCAATAATCTCACGATCATTATTTTCCGAGTTATTATCTTCCACATCTCCAAAAATATCTTTACATCCTTCTTGGCATTTGTACATATGATTTCCTTGAGTCTGATTTTCTTCAGCATCTGACCATGAAGCTGCGGAAAAAATAAGCCCGCTACAAAAAATAAAAATGCGTGATAATCGTGTCAACATGGTATTCCTTCTTTGTCAATTAGATGAGGGTCGAGCTCCGCTTATTGATGAGGAGGCAATTTCTTATGAACTCATCCCAAATAAAGCGACCATAATAAAAATGCTTCATGAGAGAAAGATAGGCTAGTGTAGCAATATTTTAAAGCACAGTACTATCTATCTTCGACACATATACGACACGAAAGCACTCCTTGCAGCTTAAATTAACGTAACAGATTGATTTCATTATGCCGACAGGGCGAATCGAACGCCCGACCTACTGATTACGAATCAGTTGCTCTACCGACTGAGCTATGTCGGCCTGGAGATTTTCCAAGATGGGATATTATATATAAATAACCTGCTCATGCTCAATCTTTGTGTATTTAGTTCTAAATCAAATCATAATTGACTATTGCAAACATTTTTTAGAACATGTAATATTTAAATATATAAAATTATCACATGGAGTGTTTGTATGCAGCGACAAAAAGGATTTACTTTGATTGAACTGATGATCATCGTCGCGATCATTGCGATTTTGGCGGCGATTGCGATTCCGGCTTACAACGACTTTACAACCCGTAGCAAAATCAGTGAGGGGTTTAATTTGGCGAGCCCGGCGCAGTTGTCGTTGGTGGAATACTATGTGACT
>CAZPAA010000004.1:0-19704 GCA_964584425.1 uncultured Gammaproteobacteria bacterium
TTGATCTGGCAAATCGCGGTAACCACCGCCGGGGCGATAATAATTTGCGTGCATGCGCGCGCCGCTTGCGGCTTCGTAGCAGTCGAGTAAATCTTCGCGCTCACGAAACGTGTAGAGCAATACGCTCATCGCTCCGATATCGATCGCATGTGCGCCTAACCATAATAAATGATTTAAAATCCGGGTAATTTCATCGAACATCACGCGGATATATTGCGCACGCACTGGGGCTTCGATATTTAATAATTTTTCAATCGCACGCACATACGCATGTTCATTACACATCATGGACACGTAATCGAGTCTGTCCATGTAGCCGATGCTTTGATTATAGGGTTTAGTTTCTGCTAATTTTTCAGTGGCGCGATGCAGTAAACCCACATGTGGATCGGCGCGTACAATCGTTTCGCCATCTAATTCCAATACTAAACGCAACACACCGTGCGCTGCGGGATGCTGTGGTCCAAAATTCATCGTGTAATTGCGAATCTGCGGCATTATGCATTCCTAATAACTTTGGGGACTAAAATACGCGGTTCTATACTCACCGGCTGATAAATCACACGTTTTTGTTCGGGGTCATAACGCACTTCTACATTGCCACTCAGTGGAAAATCTTTGCGAAATGGATGACCAATAAAACCATAATCAGTTAAAATGCGGCGCAAATCAGGATGGCCGTCAAATAAAATACCGAATAAATCGAAGGCTTCACGTTCATACCAGTGTGCGCTGGCCCAAACCGGTAAGACGGATTGAATAATCAAAGATTCGGGTAAAAATGCGCGCACTCGTAAGCGCCAATTATGTTGTATGGATAATAAATGATAAACCACGGCAAAACGTGGGTTTTTCCAGGTGGATTGTGCGTGGACACGTCCAACGCCGCGGCTAAAACCGGTGAGCGTAGCTTGATCGGTTTTCCAATCATCGCAACCGTAAGTTAAATAATCCACGCCGCTTAAATCCATCAATTGAGAGAAAGCGAATTGTTCATCATCTTTTAAAACGTGACACAGCGGCAGTATTTCGCTCTCTTGTACTTCAAGGGTTAATTCATTGGATGATAAAGTGATAGATTGCGCGTATTCGGGGAATCGTTGTGAGAGTTTCTCTTTCAGCGTTTCAATCGACATATCGACTCCTAGCGCGCGATGGTATCGTTTTGTTTAATTTTCTTTTGTAATTGCATAATGCCGTAGACCAGTGCTTCTGCCGTTGGAGGACAACCGGGCACGTAAATATCTACGGGAATAATGCGATCACAACCACGCACTACGGAATAAGAATAATGGTAATAACCGCCACCATTCGCGCAAGATCCCATGGAAATCACCCATTTTGGATCTGCCATTTGATCATAAACTTTACGAATCGCGGGTGCCATTTTATTGCATAAAGTGCCGGCGACTATCATCACATCGGATTGTCTGGGACTCGGGCGAAAAATAACACCAAATCTGTCGAGATCATAACGCGAAGTCGCCGCTTGCATCATTTCAACCGCGCAGCAGGCTAATCCGAATGATACAGGCCAAAGTGATCCGGTTCTGGCCCAATTAATGAGGCTATCTAAAGAAGTGGTTACAAAACCCTGTTTCAAAATACCTTCTATTCCCACTCTAGTGCCCCTTTTTTCCACTCATAAATAAAGCCGACCACTAATAAACCTAGAAAAATCATCATCGCCCAGAAAGCGGTCCAGCCCATACTATCAAAGACTATGGCCCATGGGAATAAGAATGCAATTTCTAGATCGAAAATAATAAATAGAATCGCGACGAGATAAAAACGAACATCAAAAGGCATGCGTGCATCTTCAAATGCTTCAAATCCACATTCATAAGGAGAATTTTTTTCTGCGCTGGGGCGGTTGGGGCCTAAGACAAAACCTAGCATTAATGGCACTACACCGAAGAGTAGTCCTAGGATGATGAAGATTAAAATTGGTAGATAATTTTCTATCATTTGTTTGTTTGCTCTTTATCCGTGTATTAAAAGGAGTACGAAAAACTGTTGGCTACCGTCCAAACGGGCTCCGGTCCGGAGGTTTTGTTTTGGGGTATGCACCCCAAAACAAAACCTCCGGCCACCCGTTTGGAAAGAACTCCGTGGGGGTTTTTCGTAAGCCTTAATTTATATAATTTAATTTATATATTAAAAAATCCCTTTTCTCTTCTTATATCTTATATCAAAAAAAGTTTGCGCAAAATCATCTGCACTCTTTCCAGATGTTCTGCGATGTGAATGATTTTTAAAAACTCTCCCACTGAAAACGTTCCAAACGGGTGGCCGGAGGGGCACTTCCCGCGCGGAGCTTGCGAGCACGGGGAGTGTCCCCGCAGGACGGGAGCCCGTTTGGACGGTAGGCCCGATTAGAGTTTTTAAAAATCATTCACATCGCAGAACATCGAAAGGACGGGAGCCAAAATTTTGCGCAACTCCACATCACTGCCGAAGGCGGGACTCGAACCCGCACAGGCTACGCCCACCACCCCCTCAAGATGGCGTGTCTACCAATTCCACCACTTCGGCTAAATAAACTTTTATTCCCCCTTTGAAAAAGGGGGTGCCCGCGTCTAGCGGGGGATTTGAGATGTTTGATTATACACAAAGATCTTAAATCCCCCCTACCCCCCTTTTTCAAAGGGGGACTTTCATTTCGGCAACACGGGTATATTTTGCTGCGCACCTACGGGCGTTGCCTTTTCTGCATCGGTTGGCACCGTCATTAATGTGGTATCCACCGCTGGTAATGCGCTTGGGATTAATTCTTGATGCATTTGTTTAGATTTTTGTGCAGCTAAATAGCCCAAACTTAAACTGGTAATAAAGAATAATGTCGCAATAATTGCGGTGCTGCGTGAGAGCACATTGCTGGCGCCCGGTGTGCTTAATAAAGTTTCGGTTGCACCACCAAATGCAGTGCCCATGCCGCCGCCTTTGCCTTGTTGTAATAGCACTAAGCCTATCAGCATCGCTGCTAGGATTACGTGTACCGCTAACACACCTTCATACATAACTGCCTCACTTGTTTATTTTTTGTCATTGCGAGCCGAAGGCGAAGCAATCCAGGTTCTCAAGTATACTCGAAGAGCTTAACCTGGATTGCCGCGTCGCTACGCTCCTCGCAATGACGGACTAAACTATCTCACTAAAACTTGCATTCTTTATCATTTGCACAAACACATCGGGTTTTAAACTTGCGCCGCCGATGAGTGCGCCGTTAATCTGTGGCTCAGATAAAAATGCACGAATATTTTCTGCATTGACACTACCGCCATATAAAATTTTCACATCCTTCACTACACATTGTCGAATCAATGTATGCACGGCATTTGCATCGATTGGATCGGCCGCCTGGCCAGTGCCTATGGCCCACACGGGTTCATACGCGATCACCAATTTTGTGATTTGCTGAGCGCTTAGCGTATTAACTACCGCCTCTACTTGCGCGCGGATTACCGTGTCTGTTTGCCCTTGCTGTTTTTGCGTAGCATTTTCGCCCACGCATAAAATCGGGATTAACCCCGCCTCTAGCGCCCGTGCACATTTTGCTGCAATTAAAGCGTCACTTTCCCCGCAATATTGCCGCCGTTCAGAATGGCCAATAATAACATAATCGCAAGCCAATTGGCTAAGCATCTTTGCACTGATTTGCCCAGTATACGCACCTTCATTTTGATCACTCACATCTTGCGCGCCGTAAGTGATTTGGCTTTCTTTGAATAGTTGTTCGGTTTGCGGTAAAAGTACAAACGGCGGGCATAAAACCACATCCACAGATGCATCTACATGCATTAATGCACGATGCATATCCTGGAGCAAAACTGCACTCCCATTCATTTTCCAATTGGCGACTAGCAAACTTCGGCGCATAGTTATCCTTTATTTTTATGACTCTAAAGGGCCCTTAATATATCACAACATGTTCGTTTGAACCTATACCATTAGAACTTACGCAAAACCATTTGTAGGGACGCAACATGTTGCGTCCAAGTGTCGGTAAAATCACAGATGCGTGACTCTCGCCATTTCTGGGACGCAACATGTTGCGTCCCTACAAATGGTTTTGCGTAAGCACTATGTTGATATTCTCAAGCTAACTTAATCCTTTTACTATTGACACTGACTCATCATCCCTTCTATCGTGAGACAGTAGTTGTAGGAGGTAGTTATGTTAGAATTCAAAGAACTTTTTGATTTGCAATATACACAAGGTGGCCAGCTTCAGTTTACTCTTTATAATGTCAACACCGATATACATGAGGGGCGACCTGTTGGAGAAATCTACGCCGCATTGGGCTTAAATCGGTCTGAGGCACGTAAATTATTGACTGAGAAGCTTAAGGATATTGAAGACCTCCTCACAAGCCCGGCACAACAAAGCAACATCACAACCAGCGCCTATATTGATGCACATCTTGGTGAAACCACAACTGCACCAGCCCCACCTTTATGTATTTTACAAGCCCTTGCCAAAATTAAAAATGTGCCGCTTTACTTCTGGCATCATGATGATGATGGCTTTTTGGTACAAGATGAAGAAAATGTACGCTATGTAGAAAATACTTCTCCTACCGGCCTGCATTTATTATGGGTAAATCATAATTTTAAGCTTTTGGAAAAAGTTAAAGAGCATGATAAAGCAGATTGGGCAACTTTGCAGGCAATTAGAGCAGAAAAAACCAGACTCACTGAATTAATCAATAACCGTTTGTTTGTGATCTCCAATGATGAACGGCATAAAGACCGTGAACAAACCTTAGACCAATGGGGAAAGATAGCATTTAATTTATTTAATGCAGCCTCAATGTCGCAACAAGATTTTGCCTTATTTAAATTATTACTGATACCTGAATGGCGACCATCCGATGATCTGCAGTTATCTCAAGACAAACATGCCTACACTGAATCTCGCATTCGCTTGCTAACAATCCGATTTTTTTTGGAAGAAACACAATACCGCAGGGTTTTTTTACAAATTAAAGCTGGACAACATCCAACAGAAGAAGAAAGTTTTAGACGTGATGGTAAAACGGCTTATCAACAACGGCTTGAAACTTATGTTCGCCTAGAGAGTAATCGCATCGAAGATTCGCTCCCATCGCATCAACATGAAAGCCTGGTGCGTCAAGTCAGAGATGCCATTATCAAAATTTCAATGGCAGAAAAATGGAATGAAAGTTTTGAAGCGCTCGATAAATTAGAAGGACAAGCACTGACGAATGAAATCAAAAAAATGCAAGCACAAGAAACGGAATTTAATCAACGCTATTCAACTCAAGAAACCCTATTGATTGAATTGGGGGAAAAGATAGACAATCTTAACTACAGCGAACAATTAGATTTTCTCGCCATTCGAAATGTACGCAAACTGATGGCGAAAAAAAATGATTTACCAGCGGGGTATCAAAATATGCCACGCTTAGAAGCAGAAAAACTTGCACTGGTGTATCTACCCCTAGATTTGCAAAATGAGGCGAAAGAAACTTTTTTACATAAATCAGTACAAAACCAGGATAAAATGGTTATTCAATATTTATTATCCCGTGGTGCTAATTCTGGCATCCCGAATAAATGGGGACAGACTGCGCTTACCCTCACCATGGCGGAAGGCATGAAGGATATTCAGCTGCTCTCTGGAGATAATAAAACATCACAGTTCGAACAATGGTTGCTCACTCAAAATAGTCAAGCGCTTTTTGCGCACGGTGCACGCGAACTGATTGTCAGA
This sequence comes from uncultured Gammaproteobacteria bacterium, assembly GCA_964584425.1. Taxonomy (GTDB): domain Bacteria; phylum Pseudomonadota; class Gammaproteobacteria; order JABCZS01; family JABCZS01; genus JABCZS01. The sequence continues at coordinate 5,738 of CAZPAA010000004.1, forward strand.
TTAGAGACCCACTTTCAGAAATATGCAGAAACATTACGTAAAAAAGAAACACCAGGAAATGTAGATTATCTTTTAACTGCGATGACACCTGGGGGAAGGCGACGTGTCATAGAGCGACGCAATGATTTGATGTTTTTAGAGACGCAATTAAAGCTAGCAGGGCAAAATAATCTCGCCCATCATTTTTTACAGCTAGCGCGAGATCGTAGTCGTCATGCAGATAAAGGATTATTAAATCCTAATTGTGCTTTATTTGATGAGATATTTGTGATTATGCAAGATGTGATGCAAAAGTTTTCCCCCTATGATCCAGATATGGAACCACTCTATTTGAGCATCGTTCAACGCACGACTGAAAGAAATAAAGATCTTGAAGGAACGATGGTTATACAGCGACAAGCGCTTGAGGTTGTGCAAAGGGAAAATCAGGATTTACGTAAACAACATGAGACACACCTATTGGTAATTCAACAATCGCGTGAAGAAATCAGTTCGTTAAAACAAGAACTACAGGCAGTAAAAAAAGATCAAAATGATCTGAATAATAAATTAGAGGAACGAGAGAAAACGGTAGAAATGCTGATACTAGAAATGAAAAAAGATAAGGAAGATCGAAACGCACTGATGCAACAGCAAACAGAAAAACAAGCAGCATTATATTCTTCTTTTCAAACGGTATTAGATAATTTAACACAAGGAGCATTTTCAAATCATTCTAGTGGCTCTAGTATTGTTAGCAATTCTAGCATTGTTAATAACACCGGGAGTTCTAATGCTCTAGATAATATTCGCTCTTCTATAATTACTTCTTGGCAAAACACTATAAATCAAAGTGGGAAGAGTGAAAAACAAACAAACCATGATCTAGGTAAAAATTCTAATTCTAGTTCAACTGCAAATTCTAGTTCTAGTTCTAGTTCTAGTTCAAACAACGCTGCTTTTGAGCCATTTTGAAATGATTATTAAACAGATACAACGATAGAAGGGGAGACAGATGCATGATGCGATGTAGAATCATGAGTAACCTCCTTATCTACATTCAAAGCTAATCTACAAGCATCTAAAATAGGATTTTTTACAATCGAGTCAAATTTAGCAACTTCAGCATTCCAAGCTACGTTATCAAACGTAGAAGTCTCGAAATTTTCCCATAATTTTCCCAGCGCTAACAACACCTCTTGTGCCATTTTCAGCTGGGTGGCTACAGCATTTAAGGTTACACCATCAAATATATGCAAATTTTCCATTACATACTTCATTATTAACGTCATCTGTTCCTGCGAACTGATGAATACAGTCTGCGCTGCAAATTTTTCCTCCTGCGCTTTATTTTCTGCTGCTAATTGGATGAATTTTTTATCTTGCTCTTCCAATTTTTTTTCTTGCTCTTTTCTTTCTTTAGCTATTTCGGCTAACAACTCCTCCTTTTGTTTTTTGGTTCGTTCGATTTCATTATCCAGAGCTTGTGTTTCTCTTTTCATTTCTTCAGCTCTTTGAAAATCATTCCTTTGTTTTGCTAAAAATTCTTCAATTAGTTTTTCTCCTTCTTGTGCATTCATCAGATTTTCAAGAAGTTTTGCCAAATTTTTAAAGCATTCTGTAGCGGTATTAATTAATTCATCATCCTGCGTCCACCTCAGTTTATCAGGATGTGCAATTTGCGAGTACACTTGAAAAAGTTTTTCTTTCAATTCTTTATCCGTTGCTGAATAGGGAAGCGCTAACACATACAACAATTGTTTGCGCATCTTTACTTTTTTATCTTTTGGATAATCAGTTAAAATATTGGGTTTCAGTTCTTTGCGGTTTTCAAGATGGGCGAAACGACGACTCAATGCTGTTAACAGCTTACTTAATTCAGCTTTACGTGGATCTCCCGCTTGCAACGATGCTTGGTTTTGTGCGGCCAATTCTTCAGGAGAGGGTCGATACAACACCAGTTGCCATTTTTTTGGATCTTTTTCTGACTGTGCCGTATTAGCATTTTCTTGGACTGATGCTTTAGACGCCATCACTGGGGAAAGAAAACTTTGAAGGTTGTAGATAGAACTTAATAACTTTGATCCTTTCAGATTCTCATACATTGTTGCAAAAAATTCAGTCAGCTTTTGCCAGATATTACTCGCATCAAACCCAGGCTTGCCAGAGGCAAAATCCCTCATTTCCTGAACGTTGGGAGATACAGGCATTTTCGAGTGTGGTTTCGCAGGATCGACAGGCTTAAACAATGACCAGTAGGCTACCTGAGTTTCCCAGGGCGCTATAGCCTCCGCTTCCCTCGAGGCTTCTTTAGTTAGTTCCCAAAACTTGGGCCAGTTACGTTTTTGATACCAAGGGATTTTATTATAAGCATCAATCCGGTGCTGCATGGACACAGAACTTTTATGCCAATGCTGCACTTTTGCCTGGAATGCTTCATCATCACTCAGTTCTTCTTTCAACTCAGAAACGAGCTCTTCCATCTTAAAGCATAAATAAAGCTCATATTTACGTTGGCTAATGGGGTAATATTCTTTGTTGGGATCTTCTACTTGTTTTATTAATGCCTGCACTTTTGCATCACGACCACCCGCATAGAGCATATCTGGGAACCAATATTCTAACCAATACTCCTCAACCGTGGTTTTATTCCAGGGCCACCAAGACGCACGTTGATTTTTATAATCCCGCAATGGAGTAAGGTAGGCATCCAGCATTTTTGCCCATGGGGTATTATCGATATTAAATTTTTGTCCCATGATAAAAGGATTCCATGCATAATAGTTTATTCGTTGAATTATAACCTATTTATTCTCATAGAAATACCAGAAAATAGCCAATCTTTTGGCGCTCTTTTGCTTACAACTTGTCTTGACAGAAGGGAAAAGCGAAGATCTGATCTGAAGGGCTATCAAAACTGTGATAACTGGAATTGATCATCCCAGAGCTGTTCCAAAAATACATTCCAGGGCACAATATGAATATTATCGACCCTTCTGGGTGTATTCTCTAAACACACAATCATATAATGTTTAATGCTACTTTTTTCTTCTTGCAACGCCTTTAATCCCTTGAGATCAGAATAAGAGACGTTTGTTGATGCTTTTATTTCTATTGCCACTTTATCATTGATTATAAAATCGACTTCTGAGCCCGATACTGAGCGCCAATAATGAATCGTCCCTTCTGGCAAGCAATAATCTATGTACGTGTGTAGCTCGTGGCAAATATAAGTTTCAAATAACTCCCCAAACTCTGGTGTTCCTGGTTGTACTTTACCCCTATGTTGTAGGGTGCGAACAACGCCGGTATCAAAAAAATAAAATTTCATCGCGCTTATCGGTTTTCGTTTTTTAGATTTTTTCCATACAGGAATTTCATAGCTTAATAATGTATCTTTTAAGATTTCAAAATACTCATGAATCGTTGTTCTTGGCACTTGTGCATCATTAGCAATATTTGAGAAATTAATGAGCTTTGCATTGCATAATGCAGCCACTTCAAGAAATCGGCTAAAAGCAGGAATATTACGTACCAATCCTTCTGCCGCAATTTCTTCTTTAAGATACATCCCGCTGTAAGCCCTTAAATCTTGTTCTACTGAATGAGAAAAATACATCGCTGGTAATAAACCGTGGTTTATTGCGCGCACCAATTCAAAATTTTCTTTTAATTCAGCTCGGGTGAGTGGATGAAAATATTGCATGCGCGCACGTCCACCTAATAAATTGACACCTGTGCGTTTTAGTTTCCTCGCACTAGACCCGGTCAATAAAAAGTGAATGGGGTATTGTTCAATGATTAAGTGGACTTCATCAAGCAATGACGGCAATTTTTGAATCTCATCAATAATAATGAATTTGTCCTGCGGGGTTATTTCTTCTCTTATCCGCTGCGGCGCATAGCTTAATTTTAGGAAAGTCTCGCTTTCCAGAAGGTTATAGATGCGGCCTTGACGCATTGTATGTTGAATCAACCATGACTTACCGGTTTGCCTTGGGCCGAACAAAAAATAAGACTTATCTTTCAATAGGTTAGATAATTTTAATCGACGTGGAATGTCCATAAAATCCTAAAATTGACAACTGCTTCGTCAAAAAAGTATAAAATATGACGAAACAGATGTCAATAAACCGTAGATAATATATGCTTTGGCAGCAGGGTGTACCTCTTGAAAAGCAATATAAAAATTCAACAGATACTTGAAAAAATCTATGATTTATTCAAGTATCTGTTGAATAAATCATATGCACTTGATATTTATAGCATTTAATTAGATTGGCCCACTGTATCTGCGAGTGCTTCGGCAATGGTTTTTACATGGGAGGCGTCCTCACCTTCGACCATGACGCGCACGATGGGCTCGGTGCCTGAGGCGCGTAAGACGACGCGGCCGGTGGTGCCTAGTTTTTTTTCTGCATGTGAAATTGCGGATTGCACTTTGGGGTTTGCGAGGGGATCTTGTTTTTTATCGAGTTTCACATTAATCAGGGTTTGCGGGAAAAATAACATGTCTTTTTGTAAATCATATAACGATTTTTCTTGTAGCATCATCACTTGTAACACTTGCAATGCGGCAATAATGCCGTCCCCAGTTGAGGTTTTATCTAAACAAATTATATGACCTGAAGGCTCGCCGCCCAATGTCCAATTTTTTTGCTTCAACATTTCGAGCACGTGACGATCGCCCACATTGGCGCGCACGAATGGGATCTGCATTTGTTCCAAGCTTAACTCTAACCCTAGATTACTCATTAAGGTGCCCACGACGCCCATAGTTCCTTTTCGGTATTTAGCCAGCACATACAACATGCGATCGCCATCGATTAAATGACCTTGATTGTCAACCATCATCACCCTATCGCCATCGCCGTCAAATGCAATGCCCAGATCTGCTTTTTCTGCCATGACGCGGGCTTGTAAGCTTTGGGGCGAAGTGGATCCGCAATCAACATTAATATTTAATCCATCGGGATTAACCGCAGTAGCTATTACTTGTGCACCCAGTTGTGAAAATAATTCAGGCGCCACATGATACGTTGCACCGTTTGCGCAATCTAATACTATTTTTAATCCTTTTAAACTTTGATGCTGACAAGATGCTATGCAAAAAGATTGATATTGTTGAACCGCATCGGTCACGCGGTGGGCTTTGCCGAGTTTATCGGAAGAAACCGTTTGCATGGGTTTTGATAATTGATCTTCGATCACAAATTCTGTGGCGTCTGATAATTTTTGCCCATCACGACAGAAGAATTTAATGCCATTATCGGTGTAAGGATTATGTGAAGCGCTGATCACGATCCCTGCAATGGCATCGGATTGTTGGGTTAAATAGGCAATACCGGGTGTTGGCATGACGCCGAGTAAGCCGACATTGACGCCGGCGGCGGATAAACCAGCTTCTAGTGCAGATTCAAACATATACCCTGAAATACGGGTGTCCTTGCCAATCAGTACGGTGTGATTATTTTTTTTTGCAAAGACACAACCTGCGGCATAGCCTAGATGTAACATAAATTCTGCGGTGATGGGTGATTCTCCTACCCGACCGCGTATACCGTCCGTTCCAAAATATTTTTTCATAGGTCCTTATTTACCTCATGCCAAACGCGCAGTACATCTTTTGTTGCACCGACATCGTGCACGCGTAAAATATCAGCACCTTGTTGCGCGGCTAATAATGCTGCGGCTAAACTGCCGGCCAGCCGTTCATTGGGAGATTTATGCGTTGCAACACCTATCCAAGTTTTACGGGATAATCCGACCAATAGGGGTAATTGTAGCGCAGAGAATTTTTTTAGCTCGCGCAAAAGGGTTAAATTATGTTCATAAGTTTTACCGAAACCAAAGCCTGGATCGATGATAATATTTTCGCGCAAAATGCCGGCGATTAAACAGGCTTCTACCCGCGCTTGTAGAAATGCGATAATGTCTTCGACTACGTTGTCATAGTGCGGATCTTGTTGCATGGTTGCGGGTGTGCCTTGCATATGCATTAAACAAACAGGGACTTGTAGTGCTGCGCATGTTGTCAGCGCATGTTCACCTTGCAATGCGTTCACATCGTTAATCATAAAAGCGCCTGCAGCAATGGCTTCGCGCATGACGATGGCATGACGGGTATCAATGGAAATAGGTGCATCAAAGCGTGCGCGCAAGGCTTGAATGACGGGAATCACGCGTTTGAGCTCTTCTTCAATGGTGACGGGTGTGGCTTGTGGACGCGTGGATTCGCCGCCCACATCGATGATATCTGCGCCTTGTGCCAGCATATGTTCTGCTTGGAGTAATGCTTTATCGAGTTGATAAAATTGACCGCCATCTGAAAATGAATCGGGGGTTACGTTGAGAACGCCCATAATGCGTGGCATTTTTTGCATTTTCATTCTCCGAAAATCGAACAGATCTGTCACCCCGCAAAAATTGCGTCAATAGATCTTGTTAGAAATGTGATCTTTCACGCAATTTTTGCGGGGTGACAGATCTGGGGTTCAAATCACTTCACCGGTTTATTTGCTGCATCATCTGGCGGCATACTTGGTTGATTTTCTGTCGTCGACAAAGAAGTGTTTTCAGGTGCATGTGCTTCATGATGTGAATCAGGTACATCCCAACCTTCGGGGGGTTGTGGATCTTTGCCTTCCATAATGTCTTTAATTTGATCACTGTTTAAGGTTTCATATTTCAGCAACGCTTTTGCCATGAGATGTAACTTATCTTCATTATCCTGCAAGATTTTTTTAGCGGTAGCGTAAGCTTTATCAATAATCGCGCGGACTTCTTGGTCAATCGCATGTGCTGTTTCATCCGAGACTTCTTTACGTTGTGTCATCGAATGACCTAAAAATACTTCGCCTTGTTCGGGTCCATAGGCAAGCGGACCTAATTTTTCTGATAAGCCCCATTTGGTGACCATATTACGCGCGAGTTCGGTGGCTTTTTCAATATCATTCGACGCCCCGGTTGTGACGGCTTGTGGGCCAAAAATAATTTCCTCGGCTAATCTGCCACCAAATAATGAAGCCAATTGGCTCTCAAGACGTTGTTTGGTGTAACTGTAGCGATCTTCTTCCGGTAAATGCATGGTGACGCCCAGCGCACGACCGCGTGGAATAATCGTCACTTTGTAAACCGGATCATGTTCAGGTACTTTGCGGCCCACAATCGTGTGGCCAGATTCATGGTACGCAGTTAATTCACGTTCTTTTTCACTCATGACCATCGATCTGCGTTCAGCGCCCATCATGATTTTGTCTTTGGCGCGCTCAAATTCATCCATACTGACGATGGTTTTATTAGCACGTGCGGTTAATAATGCCGCTTCATTCACAAGATTTGCGAGATCCGCACCAGAAAATCCAGGTGTGCCGCGCGCGAGTAATCCAGGATTCACATTGGCCGCTGCGGTAATTTTTTTCATGTGAACGCGCAGAATTTGCTCACGTCCGCGAATATCGGGTAGTGGTACCACGACTTGTCTGTCAAAGCGACCGGGGCGCAATAGGGCTGGGTCGAGTACATCAGGACGGTTGGTGGCTGCAATGACAATCACGCCCTCTGAACCTTCAAAACCATCCATTTCTACCAATAATTGGTTGAGGGTTTGCTCACGTTCATCATGACCGCCGCCTAAGCCTGCACCACGATGACGGCCGACCGCGTCAATTTCATCGATGAAAATAATACAAGGCGCTTGTTTTTTTGCTTGCTCAAACATATCACGCACGCGGGAGGCACCGACGCCGACAAACATTTCAACAAAGTCAGAACCAGAGATACTAAAGAACGGCACTTTCGCTTCACCCGCGATGGCTTTAGCTAATAAAGTTTTACCGGTACCGGGTGAGCCGACCATCAAGATGCCTCTGGGAATATGGCCACCCACGCGTTGGAATTTTTGTGGGTCGCGCAAAAAGTCGACGAGTTCCCCGACTTCTTCTTTGGCTTCTTCAATCCCGGCCACATCAGCCAGGGTGACTTTGATTTGGTCTTGATTGAGGAGTCGGGCTTTACTTTTGCCGAAGGAAAATGCACCACGACCACCGCTCCCGCCGCCCTGCATTTGGCGCATAAAGAATATCCATACACCGATAAAGAGAATAATCGGGAACCAGTTAATAAAGATTTGCATCAAGAGGCTGGGTTGCTCTGGCGGTTTACCTTCAACTTGGACGTGATTATCGAGTAGATCGCCCATTAAACCCGGATCGTCCATCGGCATATAGGTGGTAAAGGGTTCATTCACGCGATTAAGACCGTGGATGGTGCGATCGGTGATCACCACTTGTTTGACATCACCTCTATCAACCATGTCTAGAAATTGCGAGTAATCCAGTGAAACACCTTTGGTCGCGCTCGAACCAAAATTACTAAAAATAGAAATCAAAATAATGGCTATGACTAACCACATTAATAAATTTTTCATCATATCGCTCAAGGTTCTGTCCTCTTATAGCCACTTGCCAAAATATAAACCTCACGTGATTGCGCACGTGAGGCTTTGGGTTTAACCACCCGTACTTTATCATATTTTTGCTTGACCGACTGCAAAAATTCGGTAAAACCTGCACCTTGAAAGGCTTTGAGCAATAGCCCACCGCCTCGGGGTAATATATTATCGGCCAAATCAACCACACATTCAGCTAAGTTTAGCGTACGTAGAGCGTCCATTGTGGCGGAGCCAGTTAAATCGGGGGCGCAATCGGAAATCACCCAGTTGACAGCTCGATCACTCAAAGCGTTTCTTAACTCAGTGAGTGTGGCCTCACTCTCGATATCCCCTTGTAAAATAATGGTATTTTGTACGGGGTCCATGGCTAGCCTATCTATTGCAACAACCAAGCCATTTTTACCGAGTTGTTTAGCCAGATATTGGGTCCAACTACCGGGCGCCGCGCCAAGTTCTACGACCACCATGCCCGGCTGTAAAAAGCGATATTTTTCCTGGAGTTCTGAGAGTTTATAAACAGCACGCGAGCGGTGGCCCTCTTGTTGGGCTCGCTTCACAAAGGGATCATTGATATGTTGTTTAAACCAGGCCTTGCTGTTTTTGGGGGTAGACATAGGCGTTATTCTACACCATTTTTACTCGCTCATGCGTTGATCAAGTAACTCAACAAGCCATCTGCCAATTTGGGCTCAAACCATGTGGATTTGGGTGGCATGATTTCGTTTGCATCGGCGACTTGTAATAACTCCTGCATTGAGGTGGGGTATAAAACAAAGCCCGCGACATAAGCCCCTGCATCGACTTCGGTTTTAATTTTCTCGAGTGCATCGAGTCCGCCGATAAAAGCAATATTTTTATCTTGGCGAATGTCAGTGATAGATAAAATCGGTTTTAATACCCGTTCAGTTAATACATCCACGTCAAGTTGTTCTGAATCTTGTTCTAAGCGCGAGAGCGCATACGTTTGATTGGATAAATACAAATGGATAATGCCTTTTTGTTTGGGATTTTCCAGCGTGTCAATACGCTTCACATTAAAATTTTGTTTTAGTTTTTCAATAAAACTTTCAGGGGTTTCACTATTTAAACTTTTCACCACGCGATGGTAGCCTAAAATTTTTAATTCATCTTCGGGGAAAATTGCTGCTAAGCAATCACTCGACTCGGGATGTTTGCAACACATTTGATAGGCTGCTTCATTGCGATGGTGGCCATCGGCGATATACAGTGTTTCATGTTGATTTAACAGGGTTGAAATTTGATCGCACGCTTTGGGATCAGTGATACGCCAGATGCGATGGATTACGCCTTGTAATTCTGCTTCTAGTAGCGATTCGTCTTGGATCAAACTTTGCAACAATCTTTGCAATATCGGATCTGTTTTATTCGCTAATAAAGTCGGGCTGACTTGCGCGTACAAGGCTTCGATGTGTTTGGTTCTATCGAGGACTTTATCGGGACGGGTTAATTCATGACGGCGCACCTGACCGCGTTGATAGGCGCTGCAGCTGACTTTGGCGAGCACACCAGTTTGAATGTGTGCGCCTTGCTGCATTTGATAAATATAAAAACAATTGCGGTTATCTTCTTCCAAAATATTTTTTTGTAATAATTTTTGAAAATTTTGTGCGGCTTTTTGATAAACCGCGTCATCATGATCATCAACGACATCGGGTAAATCAATTTCTGCGCGGGTAATGTGTAAGAAATTATACGGTTTATTTTTAACGATCGCTTTTGCTTGCGCGCGCGATACCACATCGTATGGCGGAGCAATTACTTCACTGACGTATTTGGGGTTAGGATGTAAGCCTTTAAATGGAAAAATATAGTGTGGCATAAAGATATCCCTATCGTTAAACGTGGGATTATATACAAAAATGAAGGAAAAATGCTAGTTTTATTATATACCCATTTCACTTGAAGATGCGAATTTCGTCATTGCGAGCGCAGCGCGGCAATCCAGGTTCTGATGCATGATTGAGCGTAGAACCTGGATTGCTTCGCCTTTCGGCTCGCAATGACGAAGTTCGCAACTTCAAGTACCATGGGTCTATATAAATTCTGTCGCTCTTCATATCGGCCTAGCCTCTTTTAATATTTGTGCACGCAGAGGAGGATATAAACCTTGTTCTGTGACGATATCTACCTTACGGTGTAATAAATCTTCAATATCCATTGCTAATGCACCTAAATCAAATAAATCGCACTGATTATTTACAGAAACTAAAAAATCGATATCGCTTTTATTGTTTTCCATTTCTCGAGCAACAGAACCAAAGACGCGTATTTCTAAAACACCACGATGATGTGCGAGTTCAAGAATTTTATCTCTGTTTTTATGGATGGTATCGATAATAGGCATATTTTCCTCTTATTTTACAGCTAGACTGATGATATCTTTGCGGACATTCGTGGGTAATAGTTTACCGCGTTGGGCGCGTTTGCCTTGGTATTCTGCCAGGTTTTTTGAATCTAGTGTGACAGATTTTTTTGTGGTTTTTATTTCTAAGCTGTTGCCTTTTTTCAGAATAAGCATGAATTGTAACGCATCAATGCCGCTGGCCAGTTCTTTTGGATTAATTTGGATAATTTTATTGCCCTTGCCTTTGGGTAAAATGGGTAAATCATCTAGATCAAAAATTAACATATGGCCTGATTTGGTGATGGCGGCGAGTTGTTGTTTTTTAGGATCTTCCACCACGATTGGCGCAATACCTTGGCTGTGCGCCGGGACATTTAAAATTTGTTTACCGTTTTTATTTTTTGCGATTAGGCCTTCTGCGACGGTGATAAAACCATAGCCAGCGCTGCTGGCTAAAATCACTTGGGTACTCGGATCCACCAATAAAACGCCGGTAAAATAAGCGCCTTCGGGTGGGGTGAAGCGTGTGGTTAACGGTTCGCCGTAACCGCGGGCAGAGGCCAGTGTGCTTGGCGCAGTGGTATAGCAGCGCCCTGCGCTATCTAGAAAAATTGCCGATTGATTGGCGCGGCCTTTCACTTCGGCTAAGAATTCATCGCCGGATTTGTAGGTGAGGCTACGTCCATCGACTTCATGGCCTTTGGCTTGGCGGGCCCAGCCTTTCGCGGATAAAATAATGGTGAGCGGGTCGCTTGATACCTTTTCGGTTTCGGTTATTTCTTTGGCTTCTAGACGCTCGACGATACGTGTTCTGCGCTCATCGCCTAATTCTTTTGCTAAGTTTTGTAATTCTTTTTTAATTAAAGTCGTCATTTTTGTTTCGGAGCCTAAGATGCCTTCGAGGTGTTCGCGCTCATCGGCTAATTCTTTTTGTTCCGCTTTAATTTTGACTTCTTCTAATTTTGCTAAATGGCGGAGTTTTAATTCTAAGATGGCTTCTGCTTGTTCATCAGAGAGTTTGAAGCGTTTCATCAGTTCTAATTTGGGTTTTTCTTCTTGGCGGATGATTGCGATCACTTCGTCAATATTGAGAAAAGCAATTAATAAACCCTCTAAAATATGCAATCTTGCAACAATTTTATCTAAGCGAAATTGTAGGCGTCTTCGCACGGTTTCACGGCGAAAGGATAACCATTCACTTAGAATCGTTTGTAAATTTTTAACTCTGGGACGATTGTCAAGGCCGATCATATTTAAATTAGCACGATAGTTTTTTTCTAGGTCGGTGGTTGCGAATAAATGACTCATGAGGGCTTCATTGTCGATGCGGTTTGAGCGCAGCACGATCACTAAGCGTGTTGGATTTTCATGATCGGATTCATCGCGTAAATCCACAATTTGTGGTAATTTTTTTGCCTGCATTTGTCCTGCAATTTGCTCTAGTACTTTTGCGCCGCTGGTTTGGTGCGGCAGTGCGGTGATCACAATTTCATCGCGATTGTCTTGATAGACTGCGCGCATTTTGATGGAGCCGTTGCCGGTTTCATACATGTTTTGGATTTCTGCTTTGGGCGTGATAATTTCAGCGCCGGTTGGGTAATCTGGGCCTTGGATAAATTGACATAGATCTTTAACACTGGCTTTGGAGTTTGATAACAAATGTACGCAAGCGTCGACGACTTCACGTAAATTATGCGGTGGAATATCGGTGGCCATGCCGACTGCGATGCCGGTGGTTCCATTCAATAACACATTGGGTAATTCTGCGGGTAACAAGCGTGGTTCCTCTAAGGTACCATCGAAATTCGGTTGCCAGTCGGTGGTGCCTTGATCGAGTTCTTTTAATAATACTTCTGCATAGGGGGCTAAGCGTGATTCGGTATAACGCATAGCAGCGAAAGATTTGGGATCATCAGGTGAACCCCAGTTGCCTTGGCCATCGACTAATGGATATCGATAAGTGAAAGGTTGTGCCATAAGAACCATCGCTTCATAACAAGCGGTGTCACCGTGTGGATGGAATTTACCTAAAACGTCACCGACGGTGCGGGCGGATTTTTTGAATTTTGCGGTGGCTTTTAGGCCTAATTCTGACATTGCGTAAATTATACGACGTTGTACGGGTTTTAAGCCGTCACCGACATGTGGCAGTGCGCGATCTAGGATCACGTACATGGAATAATCTAAGTAAGCTTTTTCTGCGAATTCGCGGAGTGGTTGTTGTTCTATGCCTTCGAAGTTTAGAGTTTGTTGTGTCATTTTGGTTCCTGGTTTTGATCCCCCTTTGTAAAAGGGGGTGCCCGTAGGGCGGGGGATTTAAGATCTCCGGTGTACCACAAAGATCTTAAATCCCCCCTACCCCCCTTTTTCAAAGGGGGAATTTTATGTTTCTGCTAAATCGCCTTTTTGTTCTAGCCACGTTTTTCTATCTTGTGCGCGTTTTTTGCCTAGTAATAAGTCCATCATTTGTAGTGTTTTTGGTGCGTCATCAATTGTTAATTGTACTAGGCGACGTGTTTCGGTGGCCATGGTTGTTTCGCGCAATTGTAAGGGGTTCATTTCGCCTAGGCCTTTGAAGCGTTGTACGGATATTTTGGTTTTTTTGTCGCCTAGGCTGTCTAGGATGCCTTTTTTCTCGGCATCATCAAGGGCGTAGAATACTTCTTTGCCTAAATCGATTCGGTATAATGGCGGCATGGCGACAAAGATGTTGCCTGCTTCTACCAGTGGGCGGAAATGTTGTAGGAATAATGCGCATAATAGGGTTGCGATGTGTGCGCCGTCGGAGTCTGCGTCTGCGAGTATGTAGATTTTGTGGTAGCGTAAATTTTCTATTTTGTCTGAGCCGGGATCAACGCCGATGGCTACTGCGATATCATGTACTTCTTGTGAGGCTAGGACTTGATCGACTTCTACTTCCCAGGTATTTAAAATTTTTCCGCGCAGTGGCATGACTGCTTGATAATCGCGATTGCGTGCTTGTTTTGCACTGCCGCCTGCGGAATCGCCCTCGACTAAAAATAATTCGCAGAGTCTGGGTTCGTTCGATACGCAGTCTGCTAATTTTCCGGGTAATGCAGGGCCGGTGGTAACACTTTTACGTACCACGGCTTTGCCTGCGCGTAAGCGTTTTTGTGCTTGTTCGATCGCGAGTTGCGCGGTTTTTTCGCT
>CAZPAA010000005.1:0-12265 GCA_964584425.1 uncultured Gammaproteobacteria bacterium
GGTCATGGTCATGGTCACGACCACGAAGATTAATTAATATTTTAAGTAAAAGAGAATATAGGCTGTAAGATTCAGGAGGTTTCTCTTTCTTATAAACCTTATAAACATTATCAGGGTCAAGTTTTCTTTCCGCTAAATAAACTCGACGTTGCCTCGAAGCCCTAAAAAACATCTCTTGCAAATGCTTGGCATTGGGGTCTTTAAAGTAATTTTCTAAAACTGTACCTTTAAGATGACTGCTGCCGATGGCTATCCAGTTTGCATAATTTTCACCAGGTATGTTAGGGTCATGAGGATCATGATGCGGTAATAATCTTGCAATGAGTTGAATCAAGACGGCATAATGACTGGTGGATTTTCGCACAGTGTAATTATTGAATACATCATCATAGATGAAAATTTCTGTTTTCTTGGATTTTACTGCTTGTTCTAGTTCTGATTTTCTTGTTTTTTTAGCTTGATTATCAGTACCGAGCGCTTCTATATTCTGATTGGCCTGTTGAAAAAGATAATCGCTAAAATCTTTATTTTCAGGTTTTGAAAAAAATCCTGCGAGTAACGTGTTTTTTAAATATGAATTTGCGATATCTATTTTCTTGGGTTTTGAAAAAAATCTTGCAAACATCGTATATTTTAAATGCTCAAACGCTTTATCAATGATATTTAAATCTTTATTTGTTTCAAGCGTAGCCAGCTCGGCCGCACGCTCGAGCAATATTTCATAGTGAACTCTAGCCGCAGGCACACCGTAATTGTTTAAAACATCTGCGCCGGTTTGAATGGTTTCAAATTGAGTTGTATATTTTAAAGGTTGACCTTTGTGCGGATGTTCTTCCAGGAGAAATGTTTTTTCTTCTTGATTTTTAAAAACGATGTGTTCCAAATTAACGGTGGATTCCTTTCCATCTTTATCTGTAATGATTGTCGGTCTAATTTCACGAGTAATTGTATTATTATATTGATCTTGAATTATGTTTTTTCCATTTATATCTCGTTTTGGAATATGCCGCTTACTTTTAATGGGTTCAGCCCGCCCAAAAACTTTAGCTTCGAATGATATGGAATCATAATTTGGGCGATGTAAATCATTAACAATATCACGTGAAAGAAAATCTTTTTCTTTTACAATTTTTTCTTCTAGTTTGCTTTTGGCCTCAAGCAGATCTTCACGACGAACTGTTTCATTTAGACCTTCTAGAAATTTCATTCGTTCTTGATAAGCTAATTGGGTCCTGACATTGGCATTAATTTCCTTCTCAATCTCTTTTCTTTGATCGCCAGTGAGATTCTCGTCGCTTGCTAAGCGTGCATTTTTTGCTCCGATGATGATTTCAATTTGTTCAAGAGATTTTTTAGTATCACTGAGTTCTTTTTCTATTTTGATATAGATATTATTTTTGCCGCCTTGAATTTTATTCTTTAGCTTATCAATTTTAGAGATAAGCTCGATGTTTTGCTCAACCGTTAAATTTTCATTTTTTATTTGCTGTTGATAATCTTTCAGCGCACTATTTAAAACACTTATTTTATGAATATCAACCATCACCAGCGATTGCAGAATATGCTTATACATACTCTCAGCCATTTTTATTTTATTTTCACGCTCTTGATCAGATAATATTTCTTTGATGGGGATCCCAGCGGCAGAGGTAAAGCTAATACCGCATAAAAACCCTACAAAAGTCGATAATGATCCCGCATTGACATACAGTGGATTACTGACCTCGCTAGGTTTAACGTCATTCAGAATGTAATAAATAGTGGTGATATAAAACGGATAGGCTGCAATAATTCCGGTAATATCAATGGGATTTTCAACCGAAAAGCTGTTATAAGCTCTTCTATAGTCTTCGCTTAAAAGTTCGTCGTCATCGTCAATATCTAGGCAATCGCGTTTTAACGGTTCAGTGATTGTTTCATAACCTTCAGCGGAGGATTTTTTAGCCCCCCCTAGATGCTGCTTATTGAGATAATGGCTGACATGACTAGCCAGAGAGGCCATAAAGGTGTCTGCTTGCTGGATGTGTTGTTTTACTCTGCGGCTATCTAATAGACTAAGGCCTGTCTCCTGTTCTTGTTGTAGTGCATACGTTGCTTTTTCGGTAGAAACGTCCGTTCCACTCTTGTTATCTAAAACACCGTTTGTCAAAATTCACCTTTAGATCTGTTTAAGTTAATGAACTTATATACTAACAACTTAACATTAAGCCAATATTAAAGCTGCACTTAGCCCGTCTTTAATCCCCCCATAAGAATCTCTGGTTATACTCATCTCCATTTAAACAGGGATAAAACATGCGAAGGTCTACCCATACCCCCCCAGAGCACCAGGACTACAGCAAAAGAAAACTTGGCTTGATGTCATCTGTGGTTTTCAATACGCCTTATGATAAAAACGAGGGCAACGCCACGGGTAAGCTGCAACGCTATTTCAATAATGCGCAAAAGGTTAATGCCTATCAGTTTGCCGGTTTAGGCTTTAAGCGCGCCATTCTTGCGTTAATAGAATCTGACGAACGGGCTAAAAAAGCTTTTTGCGATGGCCTAGAAACTTTGAATGCAAAGCGCCGCACAATGGGTAGAAGCAATCTGATGGATTTCCATGGGATGAAGGGTTTTAGCAATATTATGCGCTCCATTGATACCTATGGATTTTTACGCGGACTTTCACCGTATAATCTCGTGTTATTTTGCGCGATTTTTTTAGATGAAATGGTGATTGATATTGCGCAGTTGGCCGCCAAGGATGGTGAAGCGCCCTCCGTATTATGTATGAGCACACATTTTATAGTGGGTGGCGCCACTGGACTTACTCGTGCATTGATCAGCGCAGCGTGTGAGCCATTCAATCATGCAAAAAAAGATCTTCAAATTTTCACCATTGCTACGGTCATTGCGCTGACAACATTTTCTCTCATCACATTTTTAGGCGCAGATGATTCCGCATATGAATTAGCAGGCGCAATATTGGGCAGTTTTTGTCATATGATGGGGCTGCATGAAAGGGGGGATTGGGTATTCCCATTGCAAACGCTGATCACAGTTTTTGTGATTATTCAAGGTGCGCTCACGGTAGGCGGAATGGCCAATATCGTGCCAGTAAAATTTAAACAAATGCGTCATGATTTAGGTTTAATTAGCCGCCGCTATCCTGATTGGTATTTGTCACAAGGTGTTAAATTTATGTCTGAAACTTTCCCAGCGATGGTACGCAGTATTTCTCAGCATGGCGAAGTGCCTCTAGGAGAAGTCGGTCATCCATTGACCCAACTTGGGGACAGTGGCGGTGGGTTTGGGTTAAATCAATAACCAATCTTTGCAAGCAATAAACGCGGTTTATGTGCTTAATCCCCAAAAAACGCTGGATGGTCGGGCTTGACTGCAACAAACCGACCTTCGAAGGTATCGCAAATTTTCCCGTGTGAGAGCAGTTCACCCGCAATGGTGGCGCTGCGCTCGTTATGTAGGGTTTTTAAACGGGCGATGAGTTGTACCGGTTCATCGATTGGGGTGGGGCGTAATAACTTCACCTGAAATTCCGCTGTCACGGTATGTGGCGCAATATCGGTTTTATTGTATTGCATTAAAAACCAGGATGCGGCCCAATTACAATGACAATCCAAAATAG
Source organism: uncultured Gammaproteobacteria bacterium (assembly GCA_964584425.1). GTDB lineage: Bacteria > Pseudomonadota > Gammaproteobacteria > JABCZS01 > JABCZS01 > JABCZS01. The sequence goes on from CAZPAA010000005.1 coordinate 3,629, forward strand.
AACCAATCACACCGCCGCATAACACATTAGGGAAGGCCTGATATTCCGGCTTAGGCATCCAAGTGGCGGTGATGGTCCCATCATTTTGCACAAAACTACGCACATGTAGACCTTTATCATTCTTAGGCCCGCAGCCAAAGCAAATGCCATTGGGTGAATAGTGTTCTTGTAGAGATCGTGGTGCGTTGTTCATTTCGCTATTATTCCAGAAGTATTGAGTAAAATCCATTGATAAACCGGCATGACCTTAATCGTGAGCCCCCTCCAAACTCAATGGTTTGGGTAGAAATCTGGCAATGAGCATGACAGATTTTACATAAAAATGATCATTTAGATTGACATTTATCATTTAGCTAATGGTGCATCTAGAAGGTTGCACGCCAAAGGACTGTAAATGCGCATCCGTCAGTGATGTTAAGGTCAATTTTTGCTTGGGTGATGATTTTCTGTGAATCAATAATCTTGCTGTATTGAATTTGTTTTGTTTTTCCCAGGAATAATCAATGGAATGATAATGTTCTTTTACCGTGTTGGATTTAAAATTAACTGTAGATAAGCCATATTTCTGGTTGATGATGGTATAGGCACAAATACTTGTTATGACAAAAGGATCAATACCCTCACGATGAGGCTTATCTAATAATTCCTTATAAACGCTGATGATAAGCTCGCGACTTTCTTCTATGTATCTGAATAATTTTGGTTTTGGTCCTTCAATCGTCATATAAAAATTATTTAATACCATATCAAGAATAATAAGATAAACAACAGCGCTATGCGCTCCAAAAGCAAAAAATACTGTTTCAAAAACTTTATGAAATTTTCTGGTTCGATTGAAGGGGAAGTGCAATAAATTTTCAAAGCCAAAATCAGTTAAAGACCATGTTTCATGTGTGTAAGGAATATTTTCATTATTCCACAGACAATATAATTTTGTTTTTTCCCCAATTAATTTTATCCAGTGCGATACTATATTTATTATCGTTGTGGTTCCTACGGCTGATTGAATTGCTTGATGTAAATAATCATGTAACATAATTTCTGAAAGTACATCAGCTGTTGAACCATGCACTTTTGTCTTCTGAAAATCTTTTTCTTCTAAACTAAAAGGAACTAAATTACCTAGTCTGGGTTGGTGATTGATAAAACGATAGATAAGTTCTTGGGGGAGGATTTTCCCATAACAATAAAACATGTCACGATAGATTTGAAAGGTTGCTTCATAATAAATGCGAAGTAAGTGAGGTCCTAAAAACGGGAAAAACCATTGCCCCGATTTATCGTCGTACTGATAGCTAAATAAAGGATGAGATCCATGTAGCATGATGGCGGAGAGTAAGCTTGCGCGTGGTTGTTTTAGTACTTTGAAGTAATGTTCTGGAGCTGCCAAGTGCATATATCTAAAAATGCTATCTTTAATGTTTAATAAATTTCTGCGAGTCATGACATCGTTGGATTCAGGTTGCTTTTTCATTTTTTCATCGGTTTTGATGGCATCAACAATAGGTTTTATTTGTTTAATAAAATGAGGAATACGGTTAGCAACAGAGCTGGTCGTATGCCAAAAAACTTCAGAATAATTATTTAAATAAGATAAATTTGCTTTGACTAAAAGGTAATCATCGATATTAAGATTGGAAACTGTGAGCTCTCCAAAGAATCTTAATGCCATTTCAATAACATGCCCATCGTTAACCGGCACGTAAAAAATTGTTTTTTCTGCCAATGTTTTGGGGGAGTGCGAGATGGCTTCGGTAAACTTTTTTTCTTGATCTTTATTTAACTTTAAAAAATGCAGTCCATCTTCCACTGTTAAAAAACGTATTGCTTTGCAGCCGTGTAAATGGCTGAGTTTTAATTCTATCCATTTATGTAAAGTTTGAAATAATCCATAGGATATTTGAAATTGAGTGCCATTTTCCTCAAAACCCTTTAATAACATTAAGAAATGTGGGCGCAAGTCTTGGGTTTGGATTTGTGAGAGTTTGGTATAAAGAACTTCGGGTGAGGTAATGTGTTCATCATTAAGCAAGTGAAAAATAGCTTGAGCCACAGTCGTATGCTGCGGCCATAGAATTTTGTCTCGAGGAATACGCGCAATAACCTGCTCAAAGTCCTCTTCACCCTTTGTATCGGAGTTATAAGTAATGAATTCTGGCATGCTGCTGCATTGTTATTAAAATGACAAATATTGACAGTTGAACGGTCAAATGTCAAGCTTGACACCAGATTGTGGCAGTGGGCTTGGGTTAAATCAATAACCATTTCCAAATGGGTAGAATTTCAATTTCATAAACTTTGTTATTTTCAGCGATCTGCTCTTGTCCTTCTTCTTCCTCAGTTAAGATTAAGCCCTGATGGAGATTTGCAATATCCAGCGCTTCAATTAACCCACTGATTTCACGACGTTTAGTTGCAGGATCAGTTAATGTTTGGGTGACCTGAATGGCCTCAACAATATCTAGATCTTTTTTAATTAAAAAATCGCATTCCCTCTTTTGTTTATGAAAATAAATTTGATTTTTACGGCGCAAAAGCTCGATAAATACCACGTTTTCTAATATCCGCCCTTTATCTTCTGAGAATCGAAATGAAACAGCAGATGCAAGACCGGTGTCTAAAATATATATTTTCTTATCATGGGAAAGCTGTGCTTTTAATGAGAAATCAAATTTATGCAACTCTTTAAATAAGAAAATTTCTTTAAAATAGCCGCAATAATCCATAACGGTATTAGGATGTAATCCCAGCATATTTGCAATGTTTCTATAACTAAATAATTTTGCGCAATTGCTGGCAAGATAAATTCCTAATTCTTTGAGTTTGGTTAAATTCACATCATAACGAGAAGCAATGTCTTTATAAATAAAATCATCAAAATAATTATTGAGTAATTCGCGCTGATAAATATTGCGCAGTGCTACAGCAGGAAATCCGCCCCACTCAAGATAAGTATTAAAGTGGCGTTTAATTTCAATCAGTTTTTTGGTCGTGACTGGGAATGCAGATACACTGCAATCATGAAACGCTAAATATTCTTTAAAAGACAAAGTATAAATATCAATTGCGAAATTGCGCCCAGTTAATAAAGTGGCATATTCTTGTTTTATCAGTGATGAGTTTGAACCGCTGAGCCAAATTTGTTTCATTTCTCGGCGATCATACATTTTACGGACATATGAGACCCATTCTGGGCATAACTGAATTTCATCAATAAATAAATATTGAATATCTTGGCGCTCTTGAAAAGCCTCTATCACAGTTGATAATGGGTATTGTTTGAGTATGTCGTCTTCAAAATTGATGTAGAGGACCCGCTTGTCGAGTGCAAACGTTTTTTCCAGCACTTGATAAAGTAGGGTACTTTTACCGACTCGGCGCGCACCCTCGATGATTTTAATTTCAGGGATTTCTAGATACGATAGAATTTGGTAATCCCGCTCTTTACCCAGGAGCTCTTTAGGGAATACCTGATTCCCCTCCAGCCAAGGGTTCCAGTCGAGTAAGGCTTTAATAATGGATTGTTTCATATATTGCAGTATAGCAAAATTTATTAATTTGATATGGTCTAATATGTCAAAATTTGAAAGCGCCGTTTGTGCAATTAATCCCCAAAAAACGCTGGATGGTCGGGCTTGACTGCAACAAACCGACCTTCGAAGGTATCGCAAATTTTCCCGTGTGAGAGCAGTTCACCCGCAATGGTGGCGCTGCGCTCGTTATGTAGGGTTTTTAAACGGGCGATCAGTTGTACCGGCTCATCGATTGGGGTGGGGCGTAATAACTTCACCTGAAATTCTGCGGTCACCGTATGTGGCGCAATATCGGTTTTATTATATTGCATTAAAAACCAACTTGCTGCCCAATTACACCGCCGCATAACACATTAGGGAAGGCCTGATATTCCGGCTTAGGCATCCAAGTGGCGGTGATGGTCCCATCATTTTGCACAAAACTACGCACATGTAGACCTTTATCATTCTTAGGCCCACAGCCAAAGCAAATGCCATTGGGTGAATAGTGTTCTTGTAGAGACTGTTTTGTGTTGTTCATTTCGCCATTATTCCAGGAGTATTTAATAAAATTCATTGATAAACCGGCATTACCTTAATCGTGAGCCCCCCCACAAAATGTGTCAATCTAAATGACAGTTTTAGCATAAAAATGATCATTTAGATTGACACTAATGAAAAATGTCAAACCTGACACCTGGTTATTGCCCCCGCTTAATTTCGCCTTAAGGGAGTTTAGTTACAATTCTTTCTCTAAACTGAACAATTAAGGGGATGATATGGGGCAGGGTCAGAGTAGGCAAAATCAAATACAAGCTAGCAATGCTAGAAAAGACCGGATAGAAAAAAAAGCCAAGCGCAAAAAACGTAATAAAGAAAAACTAGGTTTTATCGGGAATATCTATTTTACCCAATCATCACAGACTGACGAGCCAAAAACCATGGACGACCAAAAGGCAGATTTGATGCCCAGTTTCTTTCTTCGTGCGTTCACGGTTGCGTTTATAAAAACTGGCCGCGAAGGCAAGGCTTTTAGAGATAATGTGGGCGCATGGAATGTCGAACATCTGGAGAATAAGATCGAAGAATTTTCGGGTTTAGAAGGTTTTAAAGATCTTATTTATTTGTCATTCATTTACAAAAAAAATGTGTTTGAGACATTATTTGCATTACGTCATTTATTAAATCCGGTTAATTATTTTTATTTTGCTTCCCTTTGTTTAGAAGGGATAGTTTCGGATATCGCCCGTGCAATGCTAAATAAAGATGAAGAGCCCGGTGTATTATTCATGACTACACATGGGCTTTTTCAATGGACAACCAGTTTCCAGCGATTTGTCACCGCATCGGCTTGTAAGCCGCTTTATTATTTGCAAAAACATCCCAAGTTTTTTGTATCATTATTGGCGATTTATGCGGCGATATTAAATAGCGTTGCTTATGCTTATCATCCTGATCATAAAGATAATAAAGAAACACTGTATGAATTTTATAAAAAAATGGCCATTGATATTGTTGATCATATGATTATTCCAATGTTAGGTGGAGTGCATGATGGAAAATATCCGCATAACATGTCTCAAACAGACCGAGATAACACCGTAGAGGTGTTAACTGGTTTTTTAATTAATTACACAGCGCTCACGCTGGCTTCGATGGGCAGTCAAATGCCGGATAAAGTAAAGCAAATCTGGCAAGGCATTAAAGAAATCGCACACTATGAGGGTCCTTCACGTCTAGACGCAGCTTGGGAAAGCGCAAGAAATCTACCCTCATCTACCTACCAATTTATCAGCGCAGTGCCGGGATCAATTGCAGGCGGGATCACCCATATTTGGAATAGATGTTGTGGTCGACCACAAGGGCAAGCTGAACAAGTGCAACGAATTGGAGTCAATCTAGATGCCCTGGGCATTAACTTACAAGGAGAGGGCGGTCAAAATATTCAGGCACTAGACGTGTAGTCTCCAGGCATTGTAACAATGACGAGAAGTTAAAGTTGATCTATATTTTTAAGCATGGTAATGTGTCAAAAAACCAACCCTATTATATTGTTGAGGTAACTAGCATGAGTACTACACTGCAAAAATTCCAAGAAGCGCAAGCTGGAGTAACCAAAGCTCAAGAAGCTTATGATAATGATGAGTCGCGTTCTACAGAATTAGAGCTGGCTCTGGAAAAGGCCAAGCTTGAACTCGCTCAACAAAAATTGAATCTAGCTGAAGAAACATTGAAAGATTTGGACTATCAAATTAAGACCGGATTGCCTGCAGACTTGGCAGCTAAGCAAAAGGACTTGAGAAAGGCAAAAGACGATGTTACGAGAAATATTAGGGCAAATGAGGTGGCTGCAGTTCAGCATCACATTGAGCAATTCCCCCTTAAAAGACCCAAAGTCGTCAACACAATAAGCCAGGCAAAAGAAGAGCTGGCTGCTGCAAAGGCAAGTGTTCAAGGTTTTGAGCTTCCATCTGGCAGTCCAAGCAAGTTCCTTGGTCTTGGTTGGTGGAAAGGTGCTTCTCGTTCTTCAACAGGTTCGCTTCCAAACGAGCGTTCTTCTCTATTGAGCGTTGATTCTGCAAGTACAGGTCGCCGTTCATTACCTGACCTCAAGTAGTGCCGACTGATTCAAAACACGCCTTAGCCGTCAAGCATAGATTTATTACGATCTTTTTAATCAACGTATTGAGCGCCTTTAATGTAAGTCAGATTAATAGGATAATTTTAATCGACATGGCTTGTTAATCATTCTATAAATCATTTACCTAACTACAATGATAAGACGCGATTTTTGCTGGAATATTCATCTCAAATCAGTTATCTTGTGCATTTTCTGGAATGAACGAGAGGGATACTAGTGAGTTCAATGTCTATGGTGCATCCACAACCCCATATCACAGCCATGCCCTCCGTAGAGCGCTGTGAAGATTTAGATCAAAAAGGCTTTTTATCCCGTTTTGGCAAGCCCAATTTGCCGTTTTTGCTAAAAAATGGCATTGCACAAACCCGTGCCATGCAGCGGTGGGATTGGTCGTTTTTTGCGCAGCAGTATGGGGATCGCGAGGTGATTGTTTATCGCACTAGCAATCGCAATCAGTACCAAAAAATGTTATTTAAAGACTATATCGATTATATTCTGACTACCGATGATACTGACCCACTCTATTTATTAGATTGGTTTGTCGATAAAAATTGTCCTGAACTGCGCGCAGATTATTCAGTGCCGAGTTATTTCCACAGCTGGGCGGATCAATTAATTGAACCTTTACGTCCGAAATTTTTAGCGTTTTACATCGGTCCCAAACATTCGGGTTCAAAGTTACATATTGATATTTTATCAACGAGTGCTTGGAATGCCGTGTTTAAGGGCGCGAAACTCTGGGTATTTTACCCTCAAGATCAAACGCAGAACATTTACAATGGCAGGGTGAATCCATTTAATCCTGATTTTGAAAAATATCCGCTTTATCAAAAAGCCCAAGGTTTTTATGCGATTCAAAATGCTGGGGATTTAATTTTTACGCCGAGTAATTGGTGGCATGCAGTTTATAATATCGAAAATACTTTATCATTAACTGATAATTTTATTAATCGCAGCAATATTGACCTCTTTTTTAAGCGCTTCTTTTTTTCGATTAAACATTTATCAAAACGCACATGGCAGCGGCGTCACCAGAAATACAATTAGAGGACAAAATGAAAGTATTAATGTGTGAGCCAAAATATTTTCTTATTTCATACGAAATAAATCCATGGATGAAAATTGAAAATCAGGTCAATGTTCCGCGCGCGATCGCGCAGTGGCAGAATTTATACCAAACCATCAAAAATATTGCTGATCAAGTTTATTTGGTCGAGCCGCAGGATAATCTTCCTGATATGGTATTTACTGCGAATGCGGCCCTCATTCATAAAAATAAAGCCTATATTTCAAACTTTAGATTTCCTGAGCGGAAAAATGAGGCCGAGTATTTCAATCAATGGTTTTTAAATTACGGTTTAGAAACCAAGCTACATGATAAAAATCAGGATTATTTTTTTGAGGGCGCGGGAGATGCCTTATTTATGGGTGATTTATTATTTTATGGTTATGGCTTTAGAAGTGATAAAGAATTTCACACGCATTTAACCTCTCTTTTCCCTAAGAATATTATTTTTTGTCATTTGATTGATCCGTATTTCTATCATTTAGATACCTGTTTTTGCCCAGTCAATGAGCAATTTGCCATTTGGTATCCGTACGCGTTTACTCCTGAATCAAGAAAAGCGGTTGAAGATAAAATCAATGTTTTCGCAGTCCCAGAAGCAGAAGCGAGACATTTCGCGTGTAATGCAGTTGTGTTGGGGGATCATATTGTGATGCCTGCAGGTTGCCCTGAAACTAAAAAATACTTAACTTCGCAAGGTTTTAGCGTGCTTGAATGCGATGTTTCAGAATTTATAAAAGCAGGCGGCGCATGTAAATGTCTTACATTGTTACTGGATTAAAATGAATCGTTATCCCGAAGTACAAGTTGCTCATTCCAACTCCACACTCGGTCGGTGGGCGAATAAATTATTTGATATTTTTATTGCCCCGCTCATGCGCCTAAGACGCTTTCAAATGGCCTATCGCCGTGCATTACATGATCCTGCTAAAACCGATCTGTGGACCAAAATCCTCCAGAATTTACATACAAAAGTGGTGATTGCAAAAAATGATCTCGATAGGATCCCAAGTGCTGGCCCGGTCATTGTTGTAGCGAATCATCCACATGGCATTATGGATGGCGTGATTTTAGGCTCACTCATGCATCGCGTACGTGATGATTTTAAAATCATTATGAATGAAGCAACGACAATGCCTGGATTAGATGATCATTTACTATTTGTTTCTATTTTCGGTAGCGCTAGAGAAAATGCGAAAAAAAATCTACAAGTGATGCGAAAAGCCCTAGAGTGGTTAAAAGCAGGGCACGTGATCGTCGTATTCCCTGCCGGTGAAATTTCAGCGATTCAATCCAAACAGGAAACCATCGCCACCGATAATACCTGGAGTCATAATATTATCCGCCTAAGCCAGCACGCAAAAGCACCGGTTTTACCGTTATTTATCGTCGGGCAAAACGATGCGATTTTTTTAAAA
>CAZPAA010000005.1:12275-18094 GCA_964584425.1 uncultured Gammaproteobacteria bacterium
AATTGGTCGAGTGACCAATCATTTATGCGGTGGGACGATGACGGTGCGCGCAGGGCAGCCGATTGCAAGTAAATATCTAGAGCCCATTAAAGACGATCACATCAAAACCGATTTTATTCGCGCGAATTTATATGCACTGATGTCGAGAATAGAAAAACCCCCACGTTTATTTACCGTGCCGCTGTCTGAAGTCAATAAAACAAAAACTACGCCTTCGCAGCTGGAAGAAGCATTTAATTTGCTGGACTCGATCCCTGAATTTAAGATCCGTGAAAATAATGCGCTTTCGGTATTTTTGTTCAATCAAAAAAAATTATTGGACTTAAGTTTAGAGCATGCTAAAACATATGCGTTATTAAAAGATGAAATTGGCAGGCTGCGCGAGGTTACTTTCCGTGATATTGGCGAAGGCAGTGGTCAGACACGTGATCTTGATCAATTCGATGATTTTCATTCGCATCTCACCTTATGGGATCGCAATCGCAAGCAATTGATTGGTGCCTACCGCATTGCATTCACTCATGAAATTTTACCCCAATACGGTATTAATGGATTATATACATCGAAGCAATTTGAATATGCCGATGAATTTTTTGAAAAGATAGGTCCTGCGATAGAACTCTCGCGTGCATTTATTATTAAAGAGTACCAAAAAACCCATACCAGTTTATCAACCTTATTAGGCGCACTCGGTCAACTGTTAATAGGACCTCAGCCTGTTCATGCATTATTTGGCGCTGTGAGTATCAGTAATGAATTTCAAAGTGTGTCTAAAAAATTAATTTTAGATTTTCTAAACCAATACCATGGCCTGGAAGAACTAGAGCCCTTTATTACCCCAAAAAATCCACCTGAATTACCGATTAATATCCCAGAGGGCGAATGGAAGCGCTTAAAAAAAACCACAAGTGATTTGTCGTTACTCAACACAGTTGTTTCTAGCATTGAAGCTGACGGAAAAAATATTCCACCCTTAATCCCCGTTTATCTTTCTCTATCTGGTCGGTTTGTAGCATTTGATTACGATGCGCATTTTAATTGCATTGATGGCTTATTAGTGGTGAATATGCGAAAAGCAGCCAAAGAAAATAACCTAATGGTAAAACGCCTCATAGGCAGAGAAAGTTTTGAAGCTTGCCAAAAATTATAAAGATAAAAACGCCCAAACGCCAAACAAAGCAAAAACCCCCGCAGAAACCTTCCGAATAGATCCAATAAACCGCTCAGGCAACGCACTCTTCATCCGAAAAGTAATTTTCCCCAAAATCAAAAACCAAGCAATCGACCCAATCATAATCCCCAATATAAATAAAACAATGTGGAATATTTCTAATAACTGATCACTCAACATCGCAAATATCCCAACAAACGTAATCACGCTCATCGGATTAACCAAGGTCAACACAAATGCCGCCATCGTGATGCCAAAAAAACCCTGCCGTGTAACAGGCACATTTTTCAACACAACATTTCGAGAATAATATTCATTGATAGCCAAACCAAACAAGATTAAACCGCCAACAATTTTAAAATAAGTAATATACGCCAATATAAATTGCGACACCGCTTCCATGGCAAATACTGCAATGACTGAATAAACCACATCCGCCAACGCACTACCCACGCCAATCGCCAATGCACCCAATAAACCAAACTCCATCGTCTTACGCACACATAAAAATCCTACCGGTCCAATGGGTGCAGATACAGCTAATCCTGCGATAATGCCTAAAATAAATATCATAATTACAAATTATCCAATACGTTTCCAAGTGGCCGTTTCACCAAACATCGGTGTTAATACATAACCACGTAAATCTAATTGCTTACCATCATCTGACAGCGTTATTTTGCCGCTGTAAATTTTGCCCGTTTCTGCATCTAGTACATGTCCATCATGCCAGGCGTTTTTACCATCAGGCATCATGCCCCACAATACGGTTAAGCCCTTAATCGGTTTATCTTTATTGGCACCGGTACATTTTGTGCAATTAGGAGAAGGGTGTTCACCCGGGCGCGGAAAAGCATCTTCAATGACGCCAATCAGTTCACCATTAGGTTTTGTGGTGATCCGAATATGTGAACTTGGCGTTTGGCTGGCATCATAATGTGCTTCCCAAAGACCATCTATTTTAGGGGGCTGTGCAAATAAACTACCCGCAAACAATAGACTACTCAAAAACAAAATGAACTGTTTCATCATCATCTCCCTTTATCGAAGTTTAGAGGCTCGTTTTAGCGCAATATTTTCCTTCATTGCATACCATCGTTTTGTACCAAATAAGCGTGATAAATTATAATCGAGCACCAATAAATTAAACATTTTTAATCCGGTTAGGGGTAATCGTGTCAAAGCGGTGCGCGCACGCAAACTTAATGCAAATCCTCCTTCAATATAATAGATATAATGCCAATATCCACTGGGAATAAATAAAGTATCGCCATTATTGATTTCACATTCATAGCCTTGTGCCTCTAATAATCTAGGATATTTATTAAAATCGGGATTGCCCAAATCAATATTACAAGAAACCGTTAAGGGATGCCGATATAAATGCGTGGAATATTCAGGTCCGAATAAAATCACTTTTTTCCGCCCATAAAATTGCGTTAAAAATACATGGGATAAATCTAGATCAAAGTGCGCATCGACTTTAGACGTTGCGCCCCCAAAAAACATAAAGGGATGTTTTTTAACATAGGAATCGATGATATCGGGGTAATTAAAATCTTCGCATAAGGAAGGAATATATTTAAAAATATTAAATAAAAACATGCGAAGCTGTGTGGGCTTTGTTGCAATGATATCAAGATAATCACCAAATAACATTTTGTCATCGGTGCTGGTATAACTCTTGCCTGTATCGGCAAATGCTTCACCATAAACGGGCACCATCAAATCTGGGTAATGACTTTTAAAATTATCAAAAGACCATTTATGCTTGGCTGGCCAATTCGCACTGTAATTTTTCATCACGACGGGGATGTGGGGCTTTAAATAGTTTTTCTGGAAATGTTCGCGAGTCATGTGCTCGCAAACAGGCACAGCTTGTAAATTCAGCTTAGGGGTATTCATATCTCTCGCCTTGATTTTTAGCTATTCTAGCAAATTTAGTAGGCAGTGTAGGATATTTTATTGAATTATTATGCTAACTTATCGCACATTTTTGTGTATCCGTGGCTTTTAGGTGGGCGTCGGTTAGGGTATTTAAGGTGAATATTTGTCTTGTGGCGGCTGTGCCAATCCATAGCTCGGCTATGTTGTCTGGTTTTTCCTTTTTCCAGGAATAATGGATGGATTTGGAATATTTTTTAAAAGTGTTGCTTTTAAACAGCACGGGCAGAGATGGCGTATTGTTATTGATTATGGAATAAATACAAATACTGGTGAGGATAAAAGGATCAAGCGCCGTGCCCCGGTGTGCTGCGGTTAAATCATTAAAAGCCTGCATAATTTCCGCGCGATGTTGTTCAAAGATTTGAAACAGTGCGGGCTTGGGTTCTTCTAATTTGATATAAAAATTATTGAGTAGCATATCTAGGATCAGTAGATATTTGACGCCATGATGATTTGCAAAATGACAAAATACGACTTCAAAAATTTTATGAAATTTTCTCATCTCGGTATTTTGGGTGTCGAATAAATATTGAAAGCCAAAATCGGTTAAAGACCATGTTTCATGCGAATAAGGGATAGATTCATTATTCCAGGTGCTCGTTAATTTTGTTTTTTCTCCGATGAGTTTGATCCAGTGAATAACGATATTTTCAATCGATGAAAAGCTAACAGCCGTATGGGTCAATTGGTGTAAATAGTCATGAAATAAAATGTCTGCAAGTATCTCAGGAGTTGAGTCATGTATTTTCTGCTTCTCAAAATCTTTTTCATTATCAGTAAAAGCGACTAAATTACCGAGTCTCGGTTGCTGATGGAGAAAACGATAAATGAGCTCTTTAGGCGAAATTTTTCCATAACAATAAAACATCGCATGATATTTTTGGTCGGTTACCGCAGAATAAATAGACAGTAAATATGGGCCTAAAAATGGAAAAAACCACTGTAAATCTTTTTCATGTTGATAGCTGAGTAAAGGATGCGATCCATACAGAATAATAGATGAGATAATACTGGTTTCACCAGAGTTGTCTGCACGCATTTCTACTTGCTTGGCATACTCTGGGCTCACAATGGCCATAAATGCTAATACACTCTCCTTAATGGCGACTAAATGTTTTCGCCCCATGCCATAGGGAGGCTGCGGGAGCTTTGCTTTTAATTTTTCATCCGTCGTGATGGTATCGAGAATAGGGCTGGTATGATTGATAAAATTTGCGATGAGTCTGCGCTGCGTCTCCATCGTACCTGATGCATCGGAAAAAACTTCAATATATTTTTTCAAAAAAGCAAGATTGGCTCTAAGAGAAATATAATCCTCTATATTAGGTCTGGTATTAAGGAGTTCCATAAATAAGCCGAATACGGCTTCAATGGCATGTTGGTGATCAACGCGCACACAAAAAATTGTTCTTTCTGCAAGGGGGCGTGTTGCATCAATTGCGCTGATGAATTTTTGTTCTTGTTCCAGAGTTAATTTTAAAAGTCGCAGGCCTTCTTCGGGGCGATGGTAAACAATTTCATCTTTATTGCGTAAGTGGCTTTGTCTTATTTCTACCCATTGGTGTAATGTTTGGAACAATGTGTAGCTGATCTGGTAGGTGTTCCCGTCTTCATTAAAACCTTTGAGAAGCATTAATAAATGCGGACGTAAGTCGCGAGTTTCAATATTCGCGAGTTGCTGGTAGAGCGCTGTGGGTGAGGTCATGGTATTGTCATTGAGAATACCCCAAATGGTCTTGGCAGTGGTGGTTTTTTCTGGCCAGAGGATTTCATCTTTTTCAATACGCGCAATGACTTCCTGAAACTCAGCAGAGCCTTTCTGGTCGGAACTATAGGCGGTAAATTCAGGCATAATGCGCTTAAAGTGTTATTAAAATTACTTATTGTGCCCGTTTTTTCTTAAGAGAATGTTAAGACTTTGGCATGAACCCTTTGAGGCAGTTGAAAATTTCAATATATGTCATACAATTAACTGAATAGTGGTTTATTCTGCGCCTATAACAAATAAAAAAAAGGGGGCTCCTATGAACATGAATATAAAAATAATAAGCTTATGCGCTTTGAGCCTTCTGGCATGTAGCGCCGCTGCGCAAAGTGATTCATCGGAAGCTTATAAGGTAGGTCAAACATTACTTGATTCACAAAGTCAACCTTGGGGCGTCGTGGTTTTTGTCGATGAAAATTTTAGCACTTCCGGACACAATGCTTTAGCCATGGCAATTATCGATCAAAGTGATGGCATAGCATGGGGTGCAGGTGATGCACAAACCAATAGTGTCAATGCGAATAACTATGGGATTTACGCTAGCGATAATACGACAACTTATGGAAATTATTGTGCGGCCAACAACTGCCAACAACCTGCCGCATTTGATGTGTGTAAATCTTATAATGGCGGCGGATATACCGATTGGTATCTGCCTTCCACTGGGGAGTTAATGATGATGTTTAGCGTGTCACAACTGCTTTCTTATCCCTACCACTTAGATGAAACCCAATTTTATCAGTTTAAATCAGCCAATTATTGGAGCTCTACGGAAAATCATGGTTTTGGAATAAATGGACAGCCAGCTGCTGCGACGGAAGGATTGAGCACTTCTTATAAAGAAGGTCAGCAACAGCATCACCTTAAAACGGAGCAACTCAACGTTCGGTGTATCCGCGCTCTATAAACAAAATTTAATAAAACAGGAGAAAAACC
>CAZPAA010000006.1:0-17878 GCA_964584425.1 uncultured Gammaproteobacteria bacterium
ATATTTTGACCCAAGAAAATATTGTACTTCAATTTAATCCATTAGATTTTGTGCAAGTGAATGCTGATATTAATCAACAAATGGTAGCGCAAGCGTTGGCGCAATTAGATCTTCATCATTCTGACAAAGTGCTGGATTTATTTTGTGGTCTGGGAAATTTTACTTTGCCCATGGCGAAATATGCACACAGTGTTGTGGGTGTGGAAGGCGGTGCGCAGATGGTGCAGCAATTAGCGGAAAATGCTAAATTAAATGATCTAGATAATGTAGAAGGCTTTACATTTGATTTAACCAAGCCGCTCGAGTATCAGCCTTGGGTAAAAAATTACGATAAAATTTTGTTAGACCCGCCGCGTGCCGGTGCACTGGAAGTTGTGCAACATCTCAAAAAATTTCAAGCTAAAAAAATCGTATATATTTCGTGCCATTTAGCAACCTTAGCCCGTGATACCCAAGTGATTTTAGAACAAGGATATCACTTAGAATCCGCAGGAGTTATTGATATGTTTCCACATACCATGCATGCGGAATCAATGGCGGTGTTTGTAAAATAAAGTAGGATATTATGGTTCAACTTAAAAAAGATAATTTAGATCCGAAAACATGGCTAGATAATATAGCGCTTGAAAAAAAGGAGCTGTTGATTGCGGCTATTAACTGGGTTAAGCAACATGAAGCCACTGATAGTGAATTAACTCAAGGGCTCACCATGGCAGATTTATTGGTCGATCTGAATATGGACGCACAGGCCATCAGTGCGGCGATTATTTTTCCAACAATGGCCGCACATTCAATTGACCCAGAAACACTGAACGATCATTTTTCTCCCCAAATGGTTGGATTAATTCGTGGCGTTTTGCAGATGGATGCTATTTCGGCATTGCGTCAATCTTCGCACCAACTTGCAGAGCAGCTGAATAATTTACGGCGCATGCTGCTTGCCATGGTAGAGGATGTGCGTGTGGTTTTGATTAAATTAGTGGAACGGGTTAACGTGATTCGAAATTTTGTCGATAAAGATGTGCAAACCCAGCGTAATATTGCCAATCAAATTATGAATATTTACGCACCACTTGCTAATCGCTTAGGCGTCGGTCAAATCAAATGGGAACTGGAAGATTTAGCCTTTCGTTATTTACAGCCCGATGCGTATAAAAATATTGCACGCCTGCTTGATGAAAAGCGTCTAGCGCGTGAAGAATACATTGAAAATATTTTGAATGAACTCGATGCTTCATTAAAAGATGATGGAATTGAAGGGCAAGTGGAAGGTCGCGTTAAACATATCTACAGCATTTGGCGAAAGATGCAGCGTAAACGCGTTGATTACCATGAAATTTATGACGTGCGTGCGGTGCGCATTATGGTAAAGGAAGTCAAAGATTGTTATGCGGCGCTCGGTACCGTACATCGATTATGGCAACACATCCCCAAAGAATTTGATGATTATATTGCGCGCCCCAAAGAAAATGGCTATCGGTCTCTTCATACCGCTGTGGTAGGGCCACAAGGCAAGGCAGTTGAGGTTCAAATTCGTACTCAAAAAATGCATGAAGAATCTGAACTTGGCGTTGCAAGTCATTGGCGCTATAAAGAAGGCGTCAAGCATGATGCGCTATACGAACAAAAATTGGCGTGGCTTCGCCAGTTGCTCGAATGGCAAGAAGAAGCGGCAAGCGCTGATGAATTAATGGATGCGCTGCGACATAATATTATTGAAGAGCATATATATGTGTTGACTCCGAAAGGTGATATTGTTGATTTACCGCATGGTGCAACCTCGCTTGATTTTGCTTACCAAGTCCATACATCCATTGGTCATCGCTGCCGCGGGGCTAAAATCAACGGGCATATTGTGCCCTTAACGTATAAATTAAAAACCGGCGATCAAGTAGATATTTTAACTGCAAAAGAAAGCAAGCCAAGTCGTGATTGGATCAATCCTGAACTTGGTTATGTCACCACGTCTAGAGCGCGTCATAAAATTCAAGCCTGGTTTAGGCAGCAAAATCGTGAGCAAAGTATACTGGCAGGCCGCACATTAATTGAGCGTGAATTAGAGCGTTTAGCAATCAAATCTTTGGATTATGATATGCTTGCAGAAAAATTTAATTTTAAAGTAGGGGATGAAATATTTGCAGCGCTTGGACGCGGCGATATTAGCTTTGGTCAATTGTTACATGCATCAAACATTTCACTCCAATCATTAACCCCGAGTGCACCACCGCGATTTGCTGTAGTGAAAGATATTAAAGCGGCAGATATTACCATTAACGGGGTTGGAAATTTGCTCACGCAATTGGCAAAATGTTGTCATCCTGTTCCTGGGGATGCAATCATCGGTTATGTGACTCAAGGAAGGGGTGTGAGTATTCATCGTAAAGATTGTGCGAATATTTTTCAGTTTGAAGAAAGTCATGCCGAGCGTATCGTTCAAGTGGATTGGGGTCACACGCAAACTGCTCGTACTTATTCGGTGAATGTGCATGTTGAAGCTTTTGATAGACCCGATTTATTACGCGATATCACGCATCTACTTTCAACTGAAAAAATTATTTTAAGCGGTGTGCAAACGCACGCCAATTCAGCCCGGCAAACCATGCATTTAGATATTACAATGCAGGTACCCGATATTTATATACTTGGTCGCTTGCTTGATCGCATTAACGCGATTCCGAATGTGATCCATGCAAGCCGCCATCAAGAATCAAAACATAGGAGTGAATAATGCGGATTATTTTACTAGGAGCCCCTGGCGTTGGTAAGGGCACACAAGCGAGTTTATTGGCAGCTTCACTGCATATTCCAAAAATTGCAACCGGCGATATGCTACGCACTGCGGTGCAAAATCAAACTCCTTTGGGAATTAAAGCGAAAACATTTATGGATGCAGGGCAATTGGTACCCGATGATGTGATCATTGGATTAGCGGTCGATCGCATTTCGCAAGAAGATTGTAAACAAGGATTTATTTTTGATGGATTTCCGCGCACACTTGCGCAGGCACAAGCGTTGCAAGATAATCATGTCGATATTGATCATGTGATTGAAATTATAGTTGCGGATGATGATATCATTCGTCGACTCAGCGGACGTCGGATTCATTTGCCTTCTGGTCGAATCTATCATATTGTTTATAATCCCCCTAAGGTATCAGGTAAGGACGATATAACTGGGGAAGCTTTAATTCAGCGTGAAGATGATCATGAAGATACCATCCGAAAACGCCTCCAAGTTTATCAGCAGCAAACTGCAACCTTAGTGGATTATTACCAAAATATGCCAGGTGCACAGGCGCCGCAATTTCATTGTATTGAAGGGGTAGGGGAGACGGAGGAAATCCATCAGCAGATGATGGCGATGTTGGGCTAATAATTCTTGTCTTTCGCCTAATCTAGATGTTAGAATCCCAGATAAATTACTTTGGGACCCTAACAAATGCACATTGGCCAACGCTTTATGACCCTTTGGAGGCAATCCTTCGGGGTTTTTTTGCCAATTCCTGAAGTAAAACCCTCTGAGCTTGCAAATGTAAGCATGTATTATTCTATTTATCAGCAGGATGAACAGCTGATTTTATCTACAAATCCCTTTCTGAATCGGTCTTATCTAGGGGTATCGCGCATCGCAAGGCTATTTATTCAATTCCTCAACAACTTATTCGGATTTTTAATAAATTTTTTTATTATCACTCCAATTATTGTCTTGGTTTTAACTATATTGGGCCAAGATGTAGGCCCTAGATCTCGCAATATTATTGATTTCGTGTCTAAAGTAGGGCAGATAATGTTTTTATGGATTGGTATGTTTGGCTTGTTTTTGGCGCCATTTATATTTATCCCAATGGGGCTTACTTCATTGATTTTGAGCTGGACCTACTCGGCCCTATTCGGTTGGTCCAGCACAATGGAGCGCATGACTTGCGCCATTCATCGCACTATTGCATCGTCAATGTGGTTAAAATCTATTTTTGGACCTGTTTTGGTATTTATTTCTCGTGAATTTACCACTAAAAATTTTTCTACCTTTCAAGATTTAAAACGCGCTATTGATGAGGAAGATATTGATCTTGCTGCAGAAATATTGCTTAAAAATCCGTATTCTCCTGATTTTCTGCGTGACCTATCAAATGATTACAAAATTAAATTTTTAGATATAACCCACAAAGAAAATTTAAAAATTTTTGAGCAGCTCATTCAGGAAATGTTGGGGTTATATTTTCCAAAACCGTCTTTTGCACCACGAGGCGTTCGAGAAATTGAAATACCGTTACTTGCAAGTGGGCAAAGCGAGGAGAATACACCTAATCTTGAAGCGATGAGCGCAGCGGTAAAAATACTGATTGGTGCTGATAACAACAAGCGCAAACAGTGGATAAATAATCCAAAAATAACTGTCTTATTCGAGAAATATTTAGAGTTAGATGCCAATCGATTGTCTGACGCGCAGAAATCATTGCAGCTTAAAATTATTTCATGGTTGCTTAAAAGCCAGATGAAGATACCCGACACGATGCTTAAAACACTTCAATTAAGACATATTTATATTCATGAGCAATGTGTCTATTTTTACCTGCATAAAAATGAAGAGCAAACCAAAGCCATCTTGGATAACTTGCCTCCCACTTTGCGCACAAAGTTGATTGAAAATGGCGCGGGGCTTGCGTTATCCATTTCAAAAGAAAACCCATTTCCCATTTTAACCGCAGATAATCGGATAAAAATTACCAATATTGAGGAGCTTGAAAATAATTTACAGCACGTTAACGGGCTTAAACTGACTAGTCGATTACATTTTATACAAGATCATCCTGAAGTGGATGCGATTGCAAGATTACTATTCTCTCGGGCTTGTCAGCAAGTCGTGCCATCTTCGCAGTGGATGGCCGCCACATTTTTATGTAATGCCCTTAAGGCTAAGTTTACTTATCAGCATTGTTTAAAATTAATGGAGATGATTCGAGGGAATAGGTTTGACTTTAATCAATTGGATATATTTATTTTTGAGCTTACGGATGATCAATTTGATAATTTTGTTAAATTAATTTGTTTTTCAAAAGAGGAAAAACATTCCTTAAAAATCATTCATGCCATTCATAAAAAAGATGTTAAACAGCTTCAATTGTTGTTTAAGAATAATGTGATCAATAAAAATATCACCAAAGCCATATATTCAAAAATCTTTGAACTTACGCAAACGCATCTAAAGGTTGGCGAAACAATTATTCCACGTAAGTTATTCAATAAAATAATGCAGCAGGAAATTCCAGAAAATAACACTTTATCTGTAAAATCTGATTGTTTTGGAGAAAATGCAACTTTCTATGCACAAGCATGGGCTGAACATTGGGGCTATCGTTCTTTAGATGTAGGTGAGAGCTATCAAAAAGCATTATTAGAGACTGTTCATGGTGCGGCACTTGAGATTAAATCGCTCACACAAAAAGCCATAGATCTACAAAATAAAATGACTGATAAGCAGCAAAGTGAAGAAGATACTAAATTTAATAAAGTGATGGATACTTTTCAAGCGACACAGGCCGAGAG
The DNA here is from genome assembly GCA_964584425.1 of uncultured Gammaproteobacteria bacterium. GTDB lineage: Bacteria > Pseudomonadota > Gammaproteobacteria > JABCZS01 > JABCZS01 > JABCZS01. The sequence continues at coordinate 5,547 of CAZPAA010000006.1, forward strand.
GAAAAGACAAAAAAATCACGCTGGGGCTTCACATCGAAATGCGCTAGAAAAATATCAACTCTTTAGAAAAACAATTGAGCCAAAATATAAAACCAAGTTTTTAGAATGCGGTGAAATTAATGGTGTGGAAAAATTAATCAAGACAAAAATCCTAAATGAATTAAAATCTGAAATGGAAGCAACGCGTGATGAAAAAGATAAATTTGCATCAGATACAATAAGAGGCGCATATGAATTTTTGACTAAAAATGAGACGGATCTTTTGGCTGCAGATAAATCTAGGCTTATTCAATTTCGAAAAATGCTGGTTTCGGTGATGAATCAAAATAAATTCCCAACGCAAAACATTATCGCTTGGTTTGCCTATGATGTCACGATTGAGCAGAAAGAGAAGTATGAAAATTATCTTTTACCGTGCGAGAATCAGGCTCAAATCCTAAAGACTATTTACACCATAGAAGGTTTGCCAAGAAATGATGGTGAGGCGAGAGTCGCCGTTCGTATGCTTGCTTGTTATAATTATTTTATTATTGAAGATGAAAAAGACAAAGAGAAAAAAGCGCATTTGTGGACGGTGTTTTTAGGTTATATCGGAGATGCTTATCGCGCAAATTCAGAAAATAGTCTTGAAAATAATGCCAGTCACACAGCCTCGAGTTGTTTACCTGGATATATAGATATGGTGACTGAATCGATTGCCCATTGTATTACGTCTCCCCCTTGGGAAAAAATGCAAAATTATGTTGATGCCGTGATTCTAGTGAGGTTTAGAGCGGAACTATTGCTTATAGAGAATGATTCTGGATTAAAAAATGATGAAAAAATTGAAAAAATCAATCAATTGTATGATGCACTATGCATGATGACAGCTGAAAATTTGGATGATCTGATGCAAGGTAAATATGAAAAAATAATTGGAACCTCAGAAGAGGGGCTTGAAAACGGATATACAGAAAAACTGCTTATATTACGTATGCAATTCTACAAAAAACATTTGGCATGTTTAACCCCACCAACAAATATTCCTGACGAATCGGGCATATTTTTTAAATCCGCACGAATTGATATGGGCCGTTCAAAAGGATTATTGGGGATACGTACGCAATCAGTAGATAGGGTAGATAAACAAAAACTGCAGTCAAGCGCCAGTAGTTCAAGTGGCAGTAGTTCCAGTAGAAGTAATTCAAGTGGAGATTTTTCGAATAATATTGTTTTGACATACATGGGGTCTATCAATGGGGTCGCAGGTGATTTTGATGAAAGCAAAGGGAAATTGGAGATAAATAAGACTTACAAATAATGTTAGGATGACGAACCAATCTATTGGCGTTGATAATGCAGCATGCCTGAGCGTCTTAGCCCAGGATTATCATCTGCAGCAGGTTTTATTGTTGTTTTTGGTATGGTATTGTTAATTTCGTTATACAGTGACAGTAATATTTTTTCATTCTCATTTTTTTTATAAACGTTTGCTGCGGATGAACCACCGACAATTGCAGATCCTACGCCGATCAATCCACAATAAAGTGGGCCAAGTTCCGCGAGTATAGCAATTGCAGGGATTACTCCAAATCCACCCGTTGAAGCGGCTAAAAACGCCAATGCTGAAAGCAGAACGAGTCCAATCATCAAATAGATCAAATTTTTGTATATTTTGCCATCACAAAGCTCATATTTGCTGCTGACTTCTTTTATAAGATCAATAAATTCAGTGTAATCAACCGTCTCGCCTTGTGGAGTACTAGCTATTTTAACTGTTGCATTCGCAATCTTGGTGAAAAGGATTAGATCTGCGCTAGGATAGATGTGCCTGCGGAAAACCCCATCTTCCTGTTGACGGATAAGCTTTGGATTATTTTGCATGATTCTAACAATTTCGTTGTAAATTGCTCCAGCCATCGTATTTTTAGATTTTATTGCTTCCAGCTCACGCATTGCATTTTCATAGGCAGCAATAGTCTTAATATTCTCTGCGTTGAGCTTCTGCATTTCGTCGATTAGATTCTGTAATAGTTGATTTGGAGCTTGAATTTCAATTTTATCATGATCGGTCCTGCGGATCTTTTTAATATGACTTTTAACTCTTTCTTGGTGAGCAACAAATATTTTAAGGTTTCTATCGTTGGGTTCGAGCATTAAATTATGCATTGCTAATACGGACTCAACCAGAATGGGTTTAAACCATTTAAAATTAGTAGTATCCGCATTAATCGCAATTATCGTGTCGAAAATATTGATATTTTTTTTACTGATTACACTGGCAGATTCATTGTGTTTTTTTAGCAGTTGAATAATATTAGAAAAGGTTATGCGGGTCATATTTGCGCCTAACGTTTTTCTTCTCAACGCAAGTGATGAGCCTTGGGTTGTACTAGATTGATGTAATGAATTAGATAAAGTATTTTCATTTTTACCTGATTGGATTTTTGCTAGTTCATAATAATGTGCGCAAAAGTCGAAATCTCTATCTTCAATCTCTGTTACAGTTTTCTCTGAAATTTCAATTAAATTTTTTAATTCAGCGTGGTAGTCATCACTGTTTGCATCAAGAATTATCTTAACCGCTTTAATATTATTTAGTATGGTGGTTGTGTTTCTGTCTGTTGATTCTCTGCTAGAGTATAAGGTATTGTCAGCCGCTTGTTTTTGATCTTGATGAGGTTTGTTAGGTGAGGATGAAGCTATTACAACAAAATCATCTTCAGTAATTTCATCAGCATCTGCAGCGCTATCCTTGCGATAAGTTGGCATATTGAGTTGAGGGGTGGCGAATTCAATTATTGCTTGGTATCTTACCTCTCGAATCGTATTTGCAAGTTCTTTTTTTGCCACTGAATGGGGCTGTATTTCATCTAGTCTAGCTGCCTGATTATAATATTGATTCCAAAAATCAGATTGATAGTCTTTAGGGATATTTGCGGTTTTCTCTGCGATTTCAATTAGCAAATCTAGTTGTTGATGGTAATTGTTATCATCAGAGGCTAGAGTGCTTTTATAACTTTGTAATGATTTGTGTATTAGCTGTCGTGGATCTTCGCGTGATGGTGTATCCTCTTGTGTTGTACTGGATGGTTGCGCAAATTTAGATAAATTTGCCATTGAGCTGTTATAAAAACTTTCTTGCAGTGCATAGAAAGAATTCGCAAGAACTTTTCGATCAGGCGGCGCATCTTTTACTGTTAACTGGGTCGCTTCTTTGCATAATCGTGCTATGTTAATACGATTAGGTGGTAGCTGCGAAAATTCAATAATCGCAGTGAGAATGGTTAATTCATCGTAATAATCAGCATCGGTTAGTTTTAAAGCTTCCTTGATTTCCCTAATTTTAGAAGAAATAAATTGAAGAGATGCGTTTCTATTTATTGAAATTTCAAGCGAAGCAATCATGTCATCATAGTGATTTTGTGTTATGACATTTAAATCATCTAGAACCTGAATAATTTCAAGCCTTTTATCAGGATTAAGATCAAGCATTTTTTTGCATAACTCTTGCATGCTTTTTTCGCAGGTCCCCTCTTTGATAGTTTTATCATCATGGTATTTTTCTGTATGTCCAACAGCGGTGGTAAAGTTATCTTTTGTGAAAATATCACTCATCACCGCGCCGGCAGCATAAATATCAGATTTTTTTGTTGATTTTCCAGTCACTAGCAACTCAGGGGCAGCATATCCTTCTGTATTTGTTGAATGTGAAATCTCATCTGGATAATCGTCAGTATGAACCGTATCTAAATCAACCAATTCGACACAGTCGTCTTCATCGGCTAGGCAATTTTCTGATTTTATATCTTCAACAGTAACGCCTTGGTTGTGATAAAAATGTAGTTTCTTTGCAAAAGATCGTGCTAGACGTATTTGTCTTGATAGTGAAATTTGGTTTTTTTGATCGTTTTCGTTGAATAAAATATCAAATAAATTGTCACCTGGAATATAGTCCATTACTACATAATGCTTGATAAGATCTTTGTCTTTTCCTCTTCCACTGACCACGATCTCATCCTTAAGTTTCCCAAGTTTGTGGAGACTATAGACCGCATCCTCTGCGCTTCTTTGCACTCCCATATCATTTGAGTTGTAAGTGAAAATCTTTATCGCGACTTTTTTACCACTGTTGAGATCAACACCTATTTTTATTTTACCGTAACCACCCGCGCCGATTGGTTTTTGATGCAAAATTCTATAGGATCGGTTGTTTGACGCATTTAGCACTGAATCAGTTGGCGCTGGTTCATTATTTTGCGATTTACGTGATTTTTTACCTAGGACATTGCTGGATAAAGAAGTGTCGTTTGTGGCGTTGGTTGTTTGATTTTGTTTATGTCCTGAAAGTCTAATCAATAAGAAATCTAAAACTTTTTCTTGTGGTGGGGTTATGTAAGTGGGATATTGGTTTTTGATTAAATTAATATCTTCAGACCGCAATGCAAGTAGCACTGCTTTACTTTGTTTTGATTTATCGAACAAGGATTCAAAATATTCCTGAATTTGCAAATTACTAAGAGAACCTCGGAGTATATTTAATCTTTTATTGATAGCAGCAGTTTGTTCACGCCGCTCTAGAACAGATAGAGCTCGTTTTTTAGCAGCGATCATTTTCTGATCGCGATTGATTAGATTTCCATGATCTCCGATAATTTTATCCAGTTCAGCTTGGCTGAATTGATAAAGCAGTTCCCTGATTGTAAATAGATCTATAAGTAGATCTATTTTATCTTCTGGTTTTACCGCTTTTGTTAACTTTTTCAGGAAATCAACTTTAGTCATCATGGTCCTAAAAATGGTATGCTAAATCAGTTAATTTTACTCCTATAATATTAAGAGATTGTTAAGAACAAATGCGTGAAAATAGCTGGGTTAGGCCGTATTTTTCTTCAGGAGGAGGGGCATTTGTTTCCACTTCAGTACCTATGTGCTTAAATAACGGTGCTAAAATACGCTCATTGCTTGCCTTTTTATAGGCATTTGTAGCGGATAAACCACCTACAAGCGCTGATCCACCACCAGCCAATCCACAGATCAATGGGCCTAATTCTGCGAGAGCGACCACCGCAGGAATGATGCCAAATCCACCGGTAGATGCGCCTATAAATGCGAGTGCGGAAAGAATGGTTAAACCAATCATTAAATAAGCCAGCTTTGTACCGCCAAAGTGTTTAAATTTACTGCCTACTTCGTTTGCGAGCTTAGCATATTCAGCGTAACTGACACTCTCGCCATTTGCAGATGCATTAGTAATTTTTATCGTTTCATTCGCAATTTTGGTAAAAAGAATAAGATCTGCGCTAGGGAAAATATGCTTGCGGAAGAAATGATCTTCACTTTGATTGATATTTTTTCCGTATTTAATCATTATGGTTTTTATTTGATCATGAATTGCGCTCGCAAGTTTATGCTTGGATGCGGCTAGCTTTTTCATCGCTTCTTCATATTCTGAAATGATCTTTATATTTGCTGTATTTATTTTTTGCATTTCTTGAATAAGATCTTTGCGATAAAATTCTGGTATATTGCTGTCATCATTTATCTCCCGCATGCTGGATTGATAACATTCAATATTGAAATCGTTAGGGAAATTGATAACAGCAAGAGTCGACATGGCTGCATCTATTAAAGCAATTGGAGGCTTATTTGAGGTTTGATGACGAAATGCTTCCTGAATTTTATCACTAATTCTAATATTTGCGTGTTTGAGTGCGCTGGCATCTTTATTGGTTAATATATTTAAAAGGGATACAAGGATGTTATAATTGATATACATCATTTCTTTGGAAAGGTGGGCGTGGTTTCCTGCGCTATCATCGGCTGAACTGATAGTTAAATTTACCGCAAATCCTTGATAAAGCATACACTGTTCTAGGTTTCTTTTAGAAATATCAGTAGGCGTTTCATCCGCAATGGTTATCAGTTTTTGCAATTCTTGATGATATCGATCTGAAATTGGATCAAGTTCACTTTTAAGATTATTTATACAATCTGGAATTAAACCATTTGCATTTTTTAGGAAAAAGATTGCAAGATTGTACCGCAGCTCCCGAATGGCTTTTGATAAATTTTGTTTTTGGGGTAGGCTAAATTTTAATTCATCAATTTCATCAGCCAATTCATAAAAAGAATTCCAAAAAGCAGGATCGTAAGGCTGGGTCGGCTGGCATGCACGCTGTGCAATTTCATTAAGCACATGTAGTTTTTTTCGATAATCTTTGTCATTGGAGTTGAGGTTGGCTCTATAATCCTGAGTTGCGGTATATAAATTTTCTAAAAATTCACCTAAACCTTCGATATCTTTAGTGTTATCTCTATATTTAGTTTCTAAAGACGCCATAGCGGCTGTGTACATCCCCTCATGTTCTGTGTAAAAATATTTTGCAAGCGCTTCTCCTGAAGTGGTGATATTGTTAAGCGTGGTTGCTTCACGGCATAAACGTGCCGTATTTTCACTATTTATTTCAAGCTGTGCAAATTCAATAATAGTTGTGAGGGTGGATAATGCATCAAAATAATTAGATGCAGTTGAGTTTAGCAGTTGATCAATTATTTTGATTTGATCAAAAATAAACGCAAGTCGTGTGTTATGGTTTTTAGCAATTTCAAACGCAGCTATCATTGTTAAATAATGTTTTTGAGTGATGATATTCAGTCGATCTATAACAGTGTCGATATCAGGTCTATTCAGCACTTCGTTGGTGGTTGCATCTAGACACAGTGTTTTCAAATCATCTTCGCATGTGCCAACTGTTGTGTTTTTGTCTATATAATCCTGCATATGCTTTAATTGGTTATTATTTCCCTCTATTTCAATATAATTTGCATCTGTATTAATATCACTGATGACAACACCTGCCGCATACATATCGGAAGCTTTAGAGATTGCATCTTGATTTTTCCAGACTTCTGGCGCTATATACCCATTTGTAGTTGTCGGGATATTGTAATGCGGTATATTTCCAAATTTAAGAAAGTCAAAATCAATCAAATTTACGTTATCATCTTCATCCACTAAAGCATTTTTTGATTTAACATCTACGAGTATAATGTTCTTGTCATGAAATTTTTTAAGTGCTTTGAAAAATGAACGAGTTAATCTGATTTTTCTTGAAAGTGAAATGGTGGTATGTTGCCTGTTTTGAGGATTAAATAAGATTGAGTTTAAATTTTGACCAGAAACATAATCCATAAATATATAGTGTTTTGTAAGATTTTTATCTTTTCCTCGATTAATGAGAATAAGCTCATCCTTTAGTAAGCCCAGCTTTCTTAGATTATATGACGCATCTTGTGCGCTCAGCTGCGTTTCCAGATTTTCAGAATTGTAGATGAAAATTTTTACTGCAACTTTTTCTTCGTTTCGAAGTGCAGTGCCAGATTTAACTTTGCCAAACGTTCCCTGACCAAGCAGACGATGCATTTTATATTCTCCATCTGGCGCATCTATCAAGGATTTTGATTTTTTCCCGGTGGTTGTATTAATGGGAGCTGAGGAAATTGGAGTAATACCCGTTGGCAATTTTTGACCATTTTGAGTATATTCCGCCTGCGCTGCACTTCTTGCGTGTGGGGAAAATCGATCAAACTGCCAAAGAAGTTTCTTTCGACTTTCTTTATCTATGCATTGCGAGCAATGCATCAGAATGTATAGAATATCTTTAGGCTGCAGCGTAAGAAATGCGTATTTAATTTCGAATAAGCAATCAAAAAAAGATTGTTTTTCCTCACTAGAAATGTAATGACTTAACCCCCCGCGTAGCTCAAGGAGCATATACTCAGTTCTCGCGGTGACGATAAAAGACCCTAGCTTAGGGTTATCGTTAATTAATTCTATGTGTTCTAAATAAATCTGCTGAATTTCAGTTTGAGAAAATTGCGCTAGTAGTTCCTTATTGTTAAAAAGATGATAAAGCAAAGCGCTTATTTCTTTATCATCGATAGCAGTTGATAGTTTAAATTTGAAATAAATTTTATTCATGATTTTGGCCTAATTAAGACTGCAGTTTATATATCTTATCAACCGCTGAGTTGTTTTTTGGTACTTTTGTCATTATTTTTTCATACAGCGGTGTTAAAAATTTCTCATTATCTAATTTCTTATATACATTCCTAGCAGTTAATCCGCCAATAATCGCAGTCCCAGTACCGGTTAATCCACAAATGAGTGGTCCTAGTTTCGCTAGGAGGGCTACTGCAGGGATGAGCCCAAACCCGCCTGTTGCCGCACCAAAAAAGGCCAGCATAGCGATAAAAATAATGCAGATCATGATGTATGCTAAGTTTTTTCCGCCATAGAGTTCATATTTGCTGTTGACTATTGTAGCAAGCTTAGCATACTCAGCAATATCTGAGATTTGTGGGGTCTTATCTACGATCATTAAGGTTTTTTCGGCAATTTGTGTAAACAGCGTCAGATCGCTACTCGGGAAGAAATGCTTTCTGAAAAAACCATCGGGTTGTTGGTTAATTTTTTTCGCTTTGCGGATCATGATGTCTGTGATTTTTTGATGTATGGCTTTCGCGTGGTCATCATTTGATGCGGACAATTTTTTCATTGCTGCTTCGTATTTTGCAATTATTTTTATATTCTCAGCATTTAGTTTTTGCATCTCTTGAATCAGCGTGAGACGATCAGCTTCACGAATAGCGCTATTTAGTGCAATTTCAGATTGTAATCCTTGATATATTTTTAGATTTTTATTATTTGGATTTTGAAGGAGCGCAACCGATGCCAATGCGACCTCTAAGAGTTTTTGTTTAATTTCAGGATGATGTGTATCTACAATATTAGATATTGCATTGCAAATAAAAATATTCGATTGACTTAAGGAAGTGCCATGTTGGCTGTATTGCTCTAGTAACGACATGATTTTATTATGGGATTCATTCATCATTCTGATACTGAGTGTTTTTTTTTGGTTTTTTTTTTGTATTTGTTTATTTATGGTTTTTTTTGCTTTCCCTAGATTTGTTTCTTTGTCATTTTCAGATAAGCGATATTGGTTTTTTATCAATTGGTAATATTGTTCTAAAAATGCTGATGTTTCATTTTCTGATAGAGCTGTTGTTTGTTCTGCAATTTCAACTAACGTCCCCAATTCACGATGATAGTGAAGTGCATCAGGGTTTAGATTTTCTTTAACCTTTTTTATGTCGCTGGGTGATACTGCAAAAGAATCTTGTTTGGTTGAGGCTGCTGAAGTATTGTGCGCGATATCCAAAGGCGCAGAAATAGGCAAATTTTGCGGTGTTATATGACTCGCTCCAATGCGTTTCATCGCAGCTTGAAATCTTACGTCTTGGATAACATGGGCAAGCTTTTTTCTTTCTTGTGAACTGGGTTTTCTTTCATCCAGTTTTTTTGCTAAAGCGTAATAATCATTCCAAAAAGAGGAATCGTATTTTCCCGGTTTATTGGCGCTCAAATGTGCGATTTCAATCAGCGTGTCTAATTCTTCATGGTAGTTTTCATTGTTAGAATCGAGTGTTTTTTTAAAAGTTAATAACGTATCGTGCAAACCCGCATATGATTTTTTTGAAGGTATACTTTGAATCAATTCCGCAAACATATCTTCTTTCAAATCATAAAAATATTGAGCCAAGCTTTTCCGATTTAAATCAACTGGATTTTTTTTAACAAGCTTTTCTGCCAAGCGGCTTAACCTGGATAGATTTTCAGGATTAGGCTCTAATTGTGAAAATTCAATAATCGCAATTAAGCGGCTTAATTCATCGTAATAGTCAGGAGCCAGGGGATTAAGTAATTCATCAATTTTATGAATCATCTCATAAACAGTTTGAAGCGATGCTTTTTCTGACAATCCCAACTCTTTTTTCATCGCATCGTAATGCTTTTTCGTGATTTCATTAAGTGTTTTAAGAACTTCTTTGATGTTGTTAGGCCTATTATTCTGTGCTCCCATCATATTTTTGCAGAGTTTTTGCATATCAGCTTCATATGCAGTTGAAACTTCTGTCTTTTGCAAAAGATAATTATTTGTGTGGTCATAAATATACCCAAGGATTTTCTCTGTGACATCATGTTTTATTGGGATGGGTTTCCCATGATCTTCATCCGTAAAAATATCACCAAATACGGCACCTTGCGCGTATATATCCGATGCAAAAGTAGTTTTTGTAGTGGGATGCACCTCAGGCGCTTTATATTCTTGAGTTTGGGTTGGAATTCGTGTAATCGGATCATCTGCAAATGAAATAGAATCAAAATCAACCAGTTCTACATTATCATCTTTATCTACCAAACAGTTTTCGGGTTTGATGTCACAGAAAATCACATCTTGGTCATGGTAGAAGTTAAGCGATTGAGTCAAAGATCTCGCGAGCCTTAATTTTCTAGAAAAGGAAATAGCATGTTTTTTTAATTTAGATCCGTCTTCATGTTTATAAAACAGCACATCTAATAATCTCTTTCCAGGAACATAGTCCATGATCACATAATGCTTGGTCTGATTTCTATCTTTTCCCCGTCCATCAACGATGACTTCATCTTTCAGTTTATTGATACGCTTAAGGTTATTTACGCACGCCTGCGCGCTTTCTTGTATGCCGATATCTTCTTCATCATAGGTAAAAATTTTTATCGCAACTTTTTCGCCGGTGAGAAGATTAATACCGATTTTCACCTTTCCGAATTGCCCAAAGCCTATGGGCTTTTGGTCCAAAATTTTATAGGCTCCATGCGGTGTATTTAATATAGATTCTTCGGGCGTTAGTTTATCAGCCTCGGGCTTGCGTGATTTTTTGCAGGTATCTTTGGTGAAGAATGTGGGATCGATTTCATCACCCGTAGTGCTGTTTGCATTTTGATTAGATTCGTATGCAGCTGCAAGTGATTTCATATCCTTGGAAAGCACTTCATTTCTTAATGATTGATTTTTATTTAAAATTTCCCAGAGCCTTACTAGTTCTAATTGCTCAGGGTTAAGATTATTTTTGTTCTTTAATAAATGAAATATTTTTGGATTAATCTGATGTGTTGCAACTGCGCGCAGGGCAAATTTAAGATCCGTAGTGTTTGCGATGTGCGACCATTTCTCAATGGCCGGGGGTAAATTGTTATTAATTTCATATGCTAGAAAAATTTTATTGTCAAAATATTCAAGTATCGCCTGATTACGCGTATGCTCAGAAAAGCGATTAAATAAAAACAATAAAACTCTTTTATGATCATAAACCAAAGTAGAATATTTGCTTAGCAGCAATAAAATATCCTTGGGATGAAGTGCAAATAACAATGTCGTTTTTTGCTGAAATAGCTCTATTAAAAATTCATCTTTCTGTGATGTATTAAAGCCGCTAAATTTTTCATTCAGCACATATCGCATGTGCGTCACATTGGCGCTCTGAACCAGATTAGAGAGGGTTTGATTTGCGTTGATGAAGCCAAGATATTTTTTAGTGACTTTTGAAAGTTCAGCTCTAGTAAATTGATTTAGAATCGAACTTGTTCTAAACAGTTGGAAAAGAAGGCGCTCTACGGAATTGTTGTTCCGTACACTTAGCGCGGTAGCGAGCTCATTAATGATTTGTTGTTTAGTCATCATTACTCGGCAAATAGGAACTAAAAATTGTTATTATACAGCAAAATCATGCTCTTCATTAGCCTGATATTACGCCCCAAATTATGTTAGTTTAAAAGCTTTATATGGACAAGACTGACGAAAACTCCAGTCTTACGACGTCCAGCGGGCTCAAGCCTATTTTTTTACTTAAAAAAAAGCCCAGAATTTTCATCCTGGGCTTGATGCATAAATAATAATTAATTATTTAGCCATTTCTTTAAGTTTTTTCAGCGCTAGTATTTTGACCACATTACGGGCAGGTTTTGCTTTGAAAATAGTCGGTTCGCCAGTAAAGGGGTTGATGCCTTTACGTGCTTTAGTGGCAGGCTTATTAATGACTTTAATTTTCGCAAGACCAGGCAATGTGAATAACTGTGGACCACGGCGTTTGATGTGTTGCTCAATCACTTCGTAAAGTGTGTCGAGTACAGCAGATACTTCTTTTTTGCTAACACCAGAGCATTCTGCAAGGGTGGTGAGCAATTGAGTTTTGCTGTAAACACTATTCACCGCAGGTACGGGTTTTTTCACAATGGCAGCTGCTTTTTTAGCATGTGCTTTTGCGACAGTAACTTTGCGTTTTGCGGTTTTGCCTTTGCTGGCGGGAGCCTTGCGGCTTACTTTTGCTTTAGTTGCAGTTTTTTTGACTGCTTTAGCTTTACTTACTTTCTTTTTAACTGGCATTTCCATATCTCCATTTAGTTAAGCAGGATATCCTATAGATTAATAAAATAGCATAATTTAGCCAGTTTGTAAGTTTTTTTA
>CAZPAA010000007.1:0-17860 GCA_964584425.1 uncultured Gammaproteobacteria bacterium
AGGTCTTTTGAAAAAAGAAATAGGCAAATAAATTTTATTATTAGTTTTTTGATCGATATTATCAATCGCTAATATCATATTCATAATTCACCTCGCTGTAGTTTTTGCTGATTATAGGATTTACTATATTCTGCATGCGTCCAAATTTCTCGGATATAACAAAGTTGGCGGTTATAATGAATCACCGTTATTAACCGATAATTATTGCCGCCGATATTAAAAATAGTAAACCCATGAACAGCATCAACGCTATTAAATAATTTCCTTAATTCACTCAAATTTTTTGCTTTTGATGTGATCATCACATAATACCATTCAATTAATGGTAGCTCAGCTTGAGTATGCGTCCTGCCATAATCACGAATTTTCTTTTTAGAAATAATACGCAATTTTCCCTCTTTTTTTGCTTAATTTTAATAATATCACCCTGCACGACATATTTCAATAGGACATTTGTCGTATTGACATTTTCCCATTTCATAAGCGCTTGATTCGCCATTCAAAAAATGTCCAGCCTAATAAGCCACTTGCGGCTAGGCCGCAGGCGAGGCCCCACCACACGCCTTGCACGCCCCATTCCCAGTAAACGGCGAATAGATAAGCAAGACTCGCACCCACAAACCAATAACCGATAATGGAAATAAGCATCGGTTTAAACCCTTCTTCGATGCCGCGTAAAATACTAAATGAAATACCTTGTAAGCCATCGAATAACTGAAAAGCAGCAGCGATCATGAGTAAAGACACTGCAACCGAAAATACTTCTTGCATTTCATCTTGTTTAAAATAAGTGAATATATAAATAAATGGTTCGGGCCAGAGTACAAATAAAACTGAGGGAATGATCATCCACATCAGTCCTAAACAAATACCTGCACGACTAATGACATGAATACGTTCTAATTGTTTTTTACCGTAAGCTTGGCTCACCATCACTGAAGTTGCATTGGCAATGCCGACGGTGACCATATAAGTCAATATGGCAATCTGCATGGCGATATGATGCGCGGCTAATGAGATCGCGCCAAAAAATCCGGCCATAAATGCGCCTAAAACAAAAAAACCACTTTCAAATGTATAAATCATGCTCATCGGCAAACCTAAGCGCAATAATTTTACAATCTGTTTTGGGTAGAAAAATTTAAAATCACGCAATAATCCGTATATTTTAAGGGTTTCATTGCGAAAGACATTCACCATGATCACAATCAACATCGTCAAGAATACTAAACTACTCGCAATGCTTAAATTGAGAACACCTAAACTTGGAAATGCATAAATAAAGATAAGATTTAAAATAATATTTAATAGCATGGCTCCGATGGTGATGGTGCTAATTAATTTAGGCTGCAACACGCCGATGGTAAATGCGCGCAGAATCATGTAAAGCAAGTTCGGCAGCATGCCCCATAATAATGCACTTAAATATAAACTTGCCGTTTGCGCTACCGCTTGCTCTTGACCCAATTCCATTAAAATCGGTTTTATGTTCCAGATCAGCAAACCAAACACCATAAATAAAATGGTCGCAATAAATAAGCCGGAATGAACAATTTCCTTGACGCGTTCTTTATCGTGTAAATGTGAAGACACTTGATTAGCCAAAACGGTCATCAGCCCCGTGCTAAACATCAGAAAAAACGAAAACACCGAAGCGCCAAGTCCAGCACCCGCCAAAGCCTCTGGCCCCAATAATCCCATCATAATGACATCCGTAAACACAATCCCAAATTGCGCCAACTGGGTCAGCACTAGGGGATAGGCGAGCTTAATGAGGCCTGGGAATTCGCTTTTAATATTTGAGATCATTTGCCCAACTTTATAGAAATTCAGGTAAAAAAACAATGTGGACTTGAAGGAAATACACCCATTACACTTAATTGCGAATCCCGTCATTGCGAGCGTAGCGCGGCAATGACGAAGTTCGCATCTTGAAGTGCGATGGAAATATTTGCATTTTAACATAAATTAAGTTATTTTATGCACTTATATTATTTTAGGGGGATTTATGCATAATACTACTCAATCTTCGCATGAAACTATAGAACAGCGCCGCAAATTGCTAAAAGACTGGTTGTCCACCTGTTGTTTAGGCACATTCTGCGCCGGCCCTGAGCTAGGTGTCTATGCAGGATTATGTTTGGCAGATGCCAGTGGTGTAAAAGCAGGCTCAACAGCTGTTGGCGTATATGCAGGTGCCGGTGCTGGCGGAGGCGTTTTCACTTGCTGTTTTTGTCTCACTGGATTTGGCGCATATGAAATGTATAAAAATGGAAGCACCCCAAGCTCGGTATTCAAAGACCTAAAGCAAATTGTCTGCTTTGGTAATCAAGAAGATGAAGTCACAGGAATTAATGGGACCCCTTTGTTAAGTGCGAGTAATTAACCCAATAAAAACTGGGGTCGGGCTTGGCTCCAAATTAATTGCCGCTGCGCAAGCAACATGAATTTATTTTTTTGGTATTAATAATTTCGCAAACGCTGCTCGCTCACGATCATCGAGCCAGAAATTGTCAAGAGAATTGTTACCCGCTTCTACATCTGTTTGATTCGTATTCGCATTGTGCGAAAGTAAGGGTTGTTTTTCTCCTTGATTGATAAATGTGCGTGACAAACAAAGTTTGCCCAGAACTTCTTCAGTAAAAAGCGCGCCCATCATTTCAGCCACATCACCGGCCCGAAAAGCACAAGGGGCTACACAGAGTAAAAGAAACAAAGGCCCGGTAATTTGGAATGTACTTTTATCTTTCGATGGACTTGCTCCATAAGTTGCTGCGGCGGTAATGCCTACGCCTATAAGCGCTAAGAAATAAATCGCCCAAAATTGATCGCGAATTTGTTGATCGGGTAAAAGGGCGCGAAAATAGGCATCCATATTAGGTGGATTAGAATAGTTATTCCAGTTGTACTCTTCTAATTTAGGCATTTGTAAGCTATATTTTTGAGCCAGCTTCTCAATGATAGTGACTATGCGCTCCAATCGTTTAACTTTGATCTCCGCAGGCAATATGTTGCTTAAATTATATAATTTTATTCGTTGATCGACCGGTAATATATTACCCAGTGGCATTCTATCCACATCCTCCGTATGAGGGAATAAACAATCCATCCAATGTCCTTCATCGTGCTTAATTAATTGTTTAGATTCTTTATTTCCATACATTGCGCCCAAAAACATGCCACCTGTGAATCGTGTGACAAAAAACAGGCCAACCAATAATTCTATTTCTTCTAAACGATTGGATTGTCTTTGAGATTTAGTGTTTTCTTCATTGCCTTCGAGGGTGATCACTTGCGCTGATCTATAACAAGTGGTTAAAAATAAGCCCAAATAAGTAAGACCCAAAATGCCATTCATCCCTTTTCTCATGCGCACATGTCTATTGAGAAAATTTGATAAATCAGTTACCAGCTCCGTTGCAAGTATTGTTGGATCAACAACTGTATTATTGGAACTATTAGAGCTGCTGGCGTTAGTGGTGTCCATAGAGTTGCCCATATTTTTTACCTTTTTATAAATTTCCATATGAATAGAACCACTAAGATAAAAAACTTTTATTTAAATGTCAAACCTTAGGCAATTCTTATTCATATCAGATTTTTGTTCAGGATTGATTGCAATCCCCTGCCAGTGACGAAAAAGAGGTAAATTTTGCACATTTTTAACCTGTGCCTTTGGAAGTTGTTCATCAAGAGGAAGTGACGTAGATAGAAATGTTAAAAAACGTGAAACGATTGTGATACTTATTAAACTCGCCACATCTAAATCTATAATTTCCGAAAAATCTTCAGCAGGAGTTTCATCAGGCACATCAAAGTCGCCACCGCTACCTTCTTCGATTATTTCAAGTATGATACGCTTTTGCTTAAATTTTTTTGACCTAAATTCAGTACCGATTATTATCGGCGCATCAGGTATTTGGAGTGTGATGGCTTTTAAATCATTTTCAAATTGAATTGCAATTTGACTGAATCGCTCCGCTATCGTTTCTACACAACAAAAATTTACATAATCTTTATGAATACTTAAGGCATAGGATGAATTATCAGGCAGCTCATGCGCGATGTGTGCTGAAAACATCCGATACAGTAATCCACCGAAAATATAATGATCGACTTGACCGGGCTCATATTCAACCTGGATTTCTTTTGCTTCCCATTCAAGACGCGTAGTCAGTGGTAAGGAAAACCAAACGTGATAAAAACACTCAATACCGATTTGTGCAATTTTATCTTCGTCAAAATTTTCGCAATCAATACCCTGGCGTGAAATTCCGCCGTTATATAAACACTCCATTAATAATTTCATTGCAAAAAACAAGGTGTTTCTTGGGATATCTTGATGTGCCTTATAAAAACGCGCCGTGACCCATAAGGGTTCTTTTTGATTGAGATAATCACAGCAGGCGGTGACTAATTCTAAATCCCAGCGCATTAACCTTGCTTGTTCCGCATCGCTTAAAACAATGCCTTGCTGATCACGAAATATTGCGCCTCTATTTACTCTCATGGCAGCGCGGCATGTAGCAAAACATGAAATCAATCGTTTACCATCATCACTTAAAATAAAATCATGTAGATTTTTAAGACGCCTTTTATCTTTTAATTCTTCAGTAAAAGCCTGGATCGTAATAGGTAAAAAATTTTCATCTACATACATTTGCCGTTCATCTAATTCCGGCAACAGCAAAGTAATAATCGGTTCATTAGCCTCGACAATTTCTTCAGCCATTTGAGTAAAGAGCAAATACAAATGTTCATTTGAAAAATGATCAGCAATCGCTGCGCTTTGCTCAATCAAAAAAAATCTAAGCGCTTTTTTTAAGCTCTTTTCATCTTTTGTATAACGATCGATCAATTGTTCTAAAAGATCAAGAACCCTGGGCGAGCCTTGGTTAATATGCGCAATTTTTGCCTTTTTTATCGCGGCTTTTACAAAATCATACAACATCATTGATTTCCTAAAGTCAGCATCAGAGGAATCCCGATACCATAGTAAATAAAAGTTGTTTAGCATGGGGGATATTAACACAAAGGTCATTCCGATGTTAACTGATGAATTAATTCAAAAAACCTTACAGCATCAAGCTTTGAATGAAAAACCGGCTTCATCACTCCAATTCGATGATATCCTGCAACTTTTTAAGCTTAAAAGTGAATTAGCACAGCTACATTTAGCAATCGCTTATTTAATTGAAGATACAGATAAAAAAAGTGCAGGCAGGCATCTAAAGTCAGCCTTTGAATACAATCCATTTGTAACACCAAAATTAATGAAAGAGGAAGATGCGCTACCCAAGATAACGCAGTATCACAATATACAATCTTTTATTTATAATAATATTGTTTTGCCTCTAGAATTACCTATTGTTTTATTGGGTGTTCTTGCTTATTGCGCCGCCGGTCCATTTTATATGCTAGGTCTATTCCCCTATGTTATTATGTCGCATACGGTTAAACGACCGCTACAAGCGGCCTACGTTTATGCCCACTGTTTAAGTGATATCCCCTCCACAGAGTCCGATTTTGATTGCTTATGTCAAGGCATTTATTATTTTTATAAAAATGATAATTTTTTAGCCTTACGCTACTTTTTGGAAGCGGCGGTCCGATCAAAAACATATGAGCCTGAAGCATTATATTTTGTAAATTTATGTTTAAAAAATCTTTATGCAAATATAAAAGATAGTGCGGACCTTGCCACTCAAATCACTTTGATTAACAATAGAATTGATGACATCAAAGAAAAAGTTTTAAAAGATAGAATGCCTCCAAGGCACAGTCTATTCAGCCGTATCTGGAAGATAGATTATTTTGGGCTTGAAATTAAACTTCATAATCCAGGAAAAAATTTCTTTGTTGAAACAATCTTAGGGAAAAATAGCCATAATAAAACAATCTTATCGTGTGTAAGATGTTTCAAATATAAATTTGAGCGTCAATATCCCCATTTAATTCCTGTTAACTTTTCAGAAAAATTTTTCACCCAAGAGCGGGTAGACGTTCCAGATACTTTTTCTCAATTTTCAGTGGCTGAAATGCTGGCTTTGTTATCCCAAGTATTTAATATCACGGATGACTATATTGATCCCGTGGTAAACCATCGTCAGTCAGATCCCACAGCTCCGGCCATTTTGCATCTTAAACGCTATAAAGAAGAACGAGGCAGAATGCCTAAAGCAAGCTATCAGATCAATGATCACTTTACTGAAATGCTAGGTATTTTCATATCTGATAAAAATTACCCAGCGTTAGCGCATGTCATACGAACTTCTGCAGCAAAATACTGGGTGATGATGTATGAAAAATTAGAAAAAGAATCCGACTCACTATCGTTAAACTACAATAATTTATGTATTTATATACATCACTATCTATTAGAACATTTTGAAATATCAGATCCTAGATTTGCCTTTTTTACACAATTAATGAAAAATTTAATCTCTTTGGGCTGTGACAGCAAACGCTTGCATCAAACCTTAAGCGGAAAATCTAATTTTTCAACATATCTACCCTACGCCAAAAAAGAAAAGGAATTTTATTATCTCATAGAAACATTAGATATATTAAGTACAAAGCCCATCATTATAAAAAAAATGACTATCGCTTATGCGAAATATATTCATGAGAAAAGTGACTTCCTATCTACTCAAATTAAATCGACAGAACTCCCCGTAGAAATAGACGAAGATGGAGAAGAAGCGCTTCTTCTACAAAATGAAGTGAACTCAAAATCCATTTGCTTAAAACGCTTTTAATAGGGATTCTTCTGTAAAAAGCTTGATAGAATCTGCGAACAAATTAAAGTGATTTTTATTTTCTGTTTAAAAACTTAAAAAATCTTGCATAATCTTTCGCGATATATTTTTTTTTGATGAATGTGAAGCGGTGGGTTTTTGCCGTGTCTAGATCAAAAATCACCGGGCCATCATCCGTTAACAAAATATTACGATAATTTAAATCACCATGGGTAATATGCAGGGCGTGCATGCGATCGATTTGGGCTAAGACTTGTTCTTTGTATTTTTGCTGACTGGTTTTAGGCATATGTTCTAATAATTTCCCTTCTAGAAATTCAGTGACAAAATAAGCTTCCCGCCGCAACCACCCCCAGCGCTTTTCAATGATTGCGACCGGCGGTGTGGTTGGAATCTGGTAAAACTGTAACAAATGCGTGATGCGCCAGGCTTTGGCTGCTTGACTCGGTTTAAACAAACCTATCCATTTATAATAGGCATTTTTAAAACGATACCGTTTAACCACATACGCTTGATTATCAATTTCAATGCGCACAACAGAGCGAATATGCCCTTGTTTAAAAAAACCTGCACTCGCCTTAAACGCATTTTCAGGATGTGCTAAAAATGCCTGAAATGCAGGTGAATCTACAGTTTTTACCCATAAAATCCTTCTGAAAAAATTTTTCTTCTCAAAAACGAGTTGAGAGGCCGATAATATTTTTTTTAAGAATTCTTTTTTAGTCATGGTTTTTCTTTCATTTTTTAGAATCCATCATTGCGAGCTCAGCCCCGTCATTGCGGGACAGAGCCCCGTCATTGCGAGCGTAGCGAAGCAATCCAGGTTCTGATGCATGATTGAGCGTAGAACCTGGATTGCTTCGCTACGCTCGCAATGACGGGGCTTTGCTCGCAATGACGGGGCTTTGCTCGCAATGACGGAGCTAGATCGCATTATCATGTAAATTACACGCACCCAAGGCCAAACGCTACTCTTGTTTTTCAAACCCTTTCCTGCGAAAATGTCGCAGGGAATTTATTGGAGAATAGGGCATGTTCGCGCTTAAATTTTTTCGATCAATGTTATATGTGTGGCTTATATTATTAAGCTCAGCTACTTACGCGTCCAGCATTAACATGCCTGTGGGTGTGACGCCATTAAGCGTATCTATGCATAATCTTCATATGACCATGCTATGGGTTTGCGTAGGCATCGGTGTGGTCGTGTTTGGCGTGATGACGTATGCCATTATTCATCACCGTAAATCTAAAGGTCACCAAGCGGCCAACTTCCATGAAAATACCCATGTTGAGATCATCTGGACAGTCATCCCTTTTATTATTCTTATTATTATGGCCATCCCCGCGACCAAAACCCTGATTGAAATGGACGATACCGAGGCCGCCGATGTCACCATCAAAGTCACCGGTTACCGCTGGTATTGGCACTACGACTACTTGGATGCCGACTTAAGCTTTTTCAGCCATTCCACCACCAGCCAAGAAGAAATTCGTAATCTCGTTGCCAAGGGCGAACATTACAATTTAGCCGTAGACCAACCTTTGGTTCTACCGATCAATAAAAAAATTCGCTTTGCTTTTACCTCCAATGATGTGATCCATTCTTGGTGGGTACCGAAATTAGGTGTAAAAAAAGACACTGTCCCTGGATTTATCACCGAATCTTGGACCTTCATCACTGAACCTGGCACTTATCGCGGTCAATGCGCTGAATTGTGTGGCGCAGGACATGCGTATATGCCGATCGTGGTTGAAGCAAAAACACCCGAAGATTACAGTGCGTGGCTTTTAGAAATGAAAGCACCGAAAACCCCCTAAAAAAAGGTCTTAGAGCATATGAGTACACACGGCCCCAGCAAAACCGGCATCCTTCGTTGGATAACCACCACCAACCATAAAGACATTGGTACGATGTATCTTACCTTTAGTCTCATTATGTTTTTTGTGGGCGGCGCCATGGCGATGGTGATGCGCGCAGAATTATTTGAACCCGGGCTGCAAATTGTTCAGGCTGAAACCTTTAATATGCTGACCACCATGCACGGTTTAATCATGGTGTTCGGTTTTATTATGCCGATATTTGTCGGACTTGCGAACTGGATGATTCCGATGATGATCGGCGCGCCAGATATGGCCTTACCACGGATGAATAACTGGAGCTTTTGGTTATTGCCGGTTGCGAGTACTTTGTTGATTAGCACCATGTTTATGAAAGGCGGCGGCCCTAACTTTGGTTGGACATTCTACGCGCCCTTATCCACTACCTTCGCACCCGCCTCGACCGATTATTTTATTTTTGCCATTCACTTATTGGGAATGTCCTCGATTATGGGCTCGCTCAATATTATTGTGACGATTTTCAATTTACGCGCGCCGAAAATGCGCTTGATTGATATGCCGATTTTCTGCTGGACGTGGCTGATCACCGCATTTTTAGTGATTGCGGTAATGCCGGTGTTAGCCGCAACCGTGACCATGATGCTCACCGATCGTAATTTCGGCACTACATTTTTTAATGCTGCAGGCGGTGGCGACCCTGTATTATTCCAGCATTTATTTTGGTTCTTTGGTCACCCTGAGGTGTATATTATTATTCTGCCTGCATTCGGCGTTGTGTCTGAAATTATCCCAACCTTCGCGCGCAAAAAATTATTTGGTCGCACCTCGATGATTTACGCGGTGGGCGCGATTGCATTCTTATCGTTTATTGTATGGGCGCACCATATGTTTATGACCGGTTTGCCCTTGTCCGCGAGTTTATTCTTTATGTATGCAACGATGTTGATTGCAGTCCCCACCGGCGTCAAAGTATTTAACTGGGTAGCGACCATGTACAAAGGCTCGATGACATTTGAAACCCCGATGCTATTTGCGATCGCTTTCGTGTTTTTATTTACGATTGGTGGATTTACCGGCCTGATGCTGGCGCTCATCCCTGCAGACGTTCAATACCATGATACTTATTTTGTGGTCGGACACTTCCATTATGTGATTGTTCCCGGCGCAGCATTTGCGGCATTTGCGGCGATTTATTATTGGTTACCGAAATGGACCGGGCATATGTATAACGAAACTTTAGCCAAATTCCATTTTTGGATCAGTGCAATTTCTGTGAATTTAACTTTCTTCCCTATGCATTTTTTAGGTCTTGCCGGAATGCCAAGACGTATCCCCGATTACTCATTACAATTTACTGATTTTAATCGTTTAACCAGTATTGGCGCATTTATTTTTGGTGCGGCACAACTCATATTTGTGTATGTTGTCATCCAAGCCATCCGTGGCAAAGGGCCAGTCGCAACTGAGCAAGTATGGGAAGGTTCGCACGGTTTAGAATGGACTGTACCATCACCCGCACCCTACCATACATTTGAGCAACCACCAGAACACATCGAGCGTCATTAATGAGGGAAAGAAAGGGGCATCTCAAATTGATGCTAATGTTACTCGGTGTTGTGTTTGGGATGTTGTTGTTTGCATTTGCATTAGTACCGCTTTACGATACTTTTTGTGAAATGACTGGAATTAAAGACAAAGGGGGGCGCGTCAGAGCTGAAATCCCCACAGAAATGGATACCTCACGCACCATTACCGTGAAATTTATCACGCATGTAGGTAGTTCATTTCCACTTGCGTTCACCGCACAAGAAGAAATTATTCACGTGCATCCGGGTGAAGTGAGCCGCATGGTGTTTAATGTGCAAAATGCGAGTCGTGAAAATTTAACCGGTATTTTTGTTGCAACGGTTTCCCCTGGATTTGGTGCAAAATATTTAAAAAAAACCGAATGTTTTAGCTTCAATCGACAACCGATTGAAGCGCTCGAAGATAAAGATATGTCCGTGGTATTTTTTATTGATAAAGATTTACCCGAAGGAATAAAAGAGCTAACTTTATTTTATACGTTATATGATGAAAAATCTGGAGCAAAAGGATGAACCAACCTAACCCCACGCAGCACCCTGTGTATTACGTCCCGGATCATAGCTACTGGCCGATTATTGGATCGCTCGGTTTAGGCGCCATGGTTTTTGGCTTAGTTGGGATCATCCATGAGGTCAACACCCTGGATATGCTGATCTGTTTTGCGGGTCTTGCGACTATTTTATTTATGGTGACCGGCTGGTTTAACCATGTGATTAAAGAAAGCATGGGCGGACTCTATAGCCCACAAATGGACAGATCCTTTCGGATCACGATGATTTGGTTTATTTTTTCTGAAGCGATGTTTTTCGCCGCGTTTTTCGGCACACTATTTTTTGTGCGGCATTTGGCGGTGCCATGGTTAAGTGGTGCGCCTGGGCATTATGAACTCACTGGGCAATTGCTCTGGCCAAATTTTGTGGCAGAGTGGCCTTTGTTGAAAAATCCGAGCCCTGATATTGTCGGCCCACAAGGCACTATTCCAGCAATGGGGATCCCCTTAATTAATACCGTGATTCTACTAACCAGCGGTATCACGGTGACCTGGGCACATTATGCGCTGAAAAAAGAAAATCGCCGCGCACTGAATCTCGGTTTATTTTTAACCGTAGCACTTGGGATTATATTTTTAGGTTTCCAAATCTATGAATTCTTCCATGCGTACAATGATTTAGGGTTAACCCTAAACTCAGGTGTTTATGGTTCAACCTTCTTTATGCTCACCGGCTTTCATGGCTTACACGTAACGCTTGGTACCATCATGTTGACTGTGATATTATTCAGAAGTCTGATTGGTCACTTTTCCCCTGACCACCATTTTGCCTTCGAGGCCACAGCCTGGTATTGGCATTTTGTCGATGTGGTTTGGATTGGTTTGTTTATTTACGTGTATTTGTTTTAACAAAATTGAGGAGATTGATAATGACTTATTTAAAACAGGCTTTGTTAGCCCTGATGTGCGCTAGTGGATCTTTTGTTGTTATGGCGGATACAAAACAGGCTGCTTTTGGTGATACTGCCATTTTTTCCTGTGATTCTTTGTCACTGGACATTTCAGCCATTTCTTCAACCATTACGCCGCAATCTGAGACTTGCGCAGAAGTGCTAAAAGAATTACAAAGCTTTGGCTTTATTATTCATGCTACAGTCGCAACTGACCGTAATGTTATCTACACCCTTCGTGTGAATACAATATAGTTTAGAGGGGATGCAGCCTAATTAATCCGGTTGCGATCCCCACTAATAATATAATTAATAATGCTACAGTAAATCCCGCCCGGACCATCAATGCTTTTAATGTTCGCTCGCTGTGACCTTGATCTTTAATTAAATACACTAAACCCGTGCCTAGTGTCACAAGCATACTCAAGATAATCAATAATAATAAAATTTTTACAAACATAATTGCTCCTTAATTTTATCCGTCATTGCGAGCGTAGCCCAAGCCCCGTCATTGCGAGCGTAGCCCAGCCCCGTCATTGCGAGGAGCGTAGCCCAGCCCCGTCATTGCGAGGAGCGTAGCCCAGCCCCGTCATTGCGAGGAGCGTAGCGACGCGGCAATCCAGGCAAAATGTACGCATAATAGCGTCGCTTTGCATTAAAGATTTCGCCTGGATTGCTTCGCTACGCTCGCAATGACGGGGCTGCGGTGCTACATTCGCAATAACGGGGAATTACTACGCTTCTAACTCCTGCCAGCGCTTGAAATCTTCATCCAGCTGTGCTTGCAATTCAGATAATTTTTTAAAATTATCTTCAGTATAATGCATGGGATCTTGCATTTTTTCATTGAGATCTGCAATTTGTTTTTCAAGTTTACTGATTTTCAGTAATAGCGTATTTAATTCACGTTTTTGCGTATTATCCTGTGACTTTGGATTTTTTTGTACAGTTTCGGTTTTTTTATTTGGCGCCTGACGGTCTTGCTCGGATTGCCATAACCAATCGCTGTAACCACCATAAAAGGTCTGCAATTTACCATCACCTGAAAAAGCAATACTGTGGGTGGCCACATTATCAATAAATTCTCGATCATGGCTGATAATGAGCGCAGTCCCCGAATAATTTTGCAGCAGTGTTTCTAGTACTTCTAAAGATTCCACATCCAAATCATTGGTCGGTTCATCGAGTATCAATAAATTTGCAGGTTTTGCAAATATTTTAGCAAGCAGCAAGCGATTGCATTCACCGCCAGATAAACCTTTGGCAAGACTGCGCGCCTTTTCGGGTGAGAATAAAAAATCATTCAAGTAGCTGATCACATGCTTGCGTGCGCCGTCTAATTCTATGGAATCTGATCCTTCAACCACATTTTCAATTAGCGTTTTCTCTGGGTCAATTTGCATGCGATGTTGATCGAAAAATGCAATTTGATTATTCACACTTTGCGTGATGCTCCCCGTATTAGGTTTTAAATGCCCCATTAATAAATGAATAAATGTGGTTTTACCCGCACCATTTGGCCCAATCAATGCAATTTTATCGCCTTTTTGAATGGTGATGGAAAATGGTTTAATAATAGACTTTTGCTCATAAGCAAAACTGATATTTTCTGCTTTAATCACGACTTTGCTTTGATTGCTCGTGGTGTTTACATTAAAACTTGGGTTTTTACTTTGCTCGCGTCGCTTAGAACGCTCTAAACGCAACGCTTCTAAATTACGCACTCGACCTTCATTGCGGGTTCTTCTCGCTTTAATACCTTGTCTTATCCAGGCTTCTTCTTGCGATAATTTTTTATCAAATAGCGCATTGTGGCGCTCTTCATCGATCAATGCTTTTTCTTTTAGTTCTAAATATTTGGTGTAATCATTAGGGTAAGAAGTCAAATGCCCGCGATCAAGTTCAATAATGCGCGTGGCTAATTTACGCAACAGTGCACGATCATGGGTGATAAATAAAATCGCTTTGGGATAGTTTAATAATACTTGCTCTAACCACTGTATGGTTTCAATATCTAAATGATTGGTGGGCTCATCTAATAATAATAAATCCGGCTCGCGCACCAGCACTTGGGCAATCGCCACCCGCCGGCGCCAACCGCCTGAGAGCGTTGACATCAATGCATTTGCGGGTAAGGTCAATTCGGTGATCACGCGCTCAATTCGCTGTTGTAATAACCACCCGCCTGCTTTTTCAATCTGCTGCTGGAGATTATCCATGCGTTTAAGTATTGCATCTTGATCGATTGCTACTGCCAATTGATCTAACAATTGGTGATAATCATTCAACACCTTGCCGATATCACTTAATCCCATCGCCACTGCTTCATATACGGTTTGCTCGTTTGCAGGTAATAAAGTTTGACTAAGGAGCGCCACGTCAATATGACTTTGTTTATCGATACTGCCGCGAGCCGGCTTAATCAGCCCGGCGATGACTTTTAAAAAAGTAGATTTACCCTCGCCATTACGGCCGATTAAAGCCACGCGCTCCTTCGGCTCGATGGTCAAGCTGACCTTGTCCAGCAAGGGCACATGGGTGATGGCATATTCAAGTTGATTGATGTGTATGATTGGCATGGGGAGGATTTTATCATAATCAAGTGCTACTTATACTATGGATTTTTCATGAAAACCCATAGTGCTACTCTGGATTTTTCATGAAAATCCAGGGTTACACTCTGGATTTTTAACAAAAATCCAATATAATACAAGCATGACTCACTTTAAACGCCAATTAAAAATAGATAACCTACTGAAAAATAAATCTTTTTTTCTATTTGGCCCCAGGGCCACGGGTAAAAGCTATTTAATCCATGAGCAACTGGCAAATGATGCCATTATCATCAATTTGTTGCGCGCTGATCTTTATTTACGCCTCCAGGCTGCACCCTGGGAGCTAGAATCACTGCTGGCTCAAGGTTTTTCTGAAAAACCCAAGGCCATTGCCGTGATTGATGAAGTACAAAAAATCCCTCTATTACTCGATGAAGTACATCGACTTATCGAAGAAAAAGGCTGGCGTTTTTTACTCACTGGGAGCAGTGCACGCAAATTAAAAAGAGGCTCCGCCAATCTATTAGCCGGCAGAGCATGGACAGCGCATTTATACCCCTTAAGTTGGTCTGAAATACCCGCATTTGATTGTGATCGCTATTTACGTTACGGTGGATTGCCTGCAATTTACACCAGTGAAAATCCACAAGAAGAATTATATGCCTACGTCAACACTTATTTATATGAAGAAATTCAAGCCGAGGGTTTTGTGCGTAAATTGGCAAATTTTTCTAGATTTTTACAATCAGCAGCGCTGATGAATGGACAACTATTAAATTTTGAGAAATTGGCGCGTGATATAGGTGTTTCCGCGACTACTATTCGTGAATATTACAGCATTCTTGAAGATACGTTAATCGGTTTTACTTTAACACCCTGGGTTAAATCACAAAAACGTAAAGCCGCATCTACTGCAAAATTTTATTTTTTTGACACAGGTATTTGTCATACTTTATCCAATACACAAACTTTAGATAGAAATTCTGATTTATATGGTAGAAGTTTTGAACACTGGATAGGTCTAGAAATTAATAGTTATCTTAGTTATCGCCGCATTCGTCAATCATTAGGTTTTTGGCGCAGTCAGCAGCAGCATGAAGTTGATTTTACAATTGGAGATCAAATGGCCATAGAGGTAAAAGCCAGTCAAAAAATATCTGACACTGATCTTAAAAACCTTAAGATACTTTCAGAAGAAAATATCTTTAAACAACTCTTATGTGTATCTCAAGATAGAATTGAGCGCAAAGTGCAGAATATTTCCTGCATTCACTGGGAAACATTTTTAAATAAACTGTGGAATGATCAATACGATTTATAATCGCAAGACTATTTTTTCCTGCCGACAAGTAGCAAAACAACCCCGGCGATAATCGCGATGCCACCCAAGACAGGTGGGAAATAGACGGTCTTTTCTTGATTTTCAATCAGCTTAATGTCGCCTATTTGAACGAGTTGTTCAGGTTTGGTATAGGTAAAGCCTTGATAAACAAATATAAGGATACCTACAACTATCAATAAAATACCTGCGATATGCCTCGTGGATTTCATGGTCATCACCTAAATAAATGCAAGACAATAGAAACAACAAATAAAATTAAAAAAATCATAAATAAGATTTTTGCAAAGCCTACCGCTTCTGCGGCAATATTGGTAAAGCCAAAAACCCCTGCAATAATAGCGACCACCAAGAAAATCAATGCCCAATTTAAGAACATGATGGGATCTCCTTTTTATAAGTAAGATTAAAGTGTAATCGCAGATCGCTGTCCTGTCCAATACGCTTTGGTGCGCATTTCGATAAGACGACTTTGGGTACGGGCGAATTCTAGTGA
The DNA here is from genome assembly GCA_964584425.1 of uncultured Gammaproteobacteria bacterium. Classification (GTDB taxonomy): domain Bacteria; phylum Pseudomonadota; class Gammaproteobacteria; order JABCZS01; family JABCZS01; genus JABCZS01. The sequence goes on from CAZPAA010000007.1 coordinate 16,015, forward strand.
TAGGTCTTTGCCTTGATATAAATCATGCACATCACTGGCGGCGCTTAAAATTAAAATAATTTTGTTATCGTATAACACATCCACAAGATGAATAAAACGTCTTAGCGCAGCATCATCACTCGCGTGACAAATCGGCATATCCGTCACAAACACGGTTTTAAATTGTGCAGCGAGTTCTAAAAAATCAGGATAGGCGCGCGGTTTTTGACACAGTTCAGCAAAACTAAACCAAACCATATCGCTTGCACAAGCAATCGTTTGAAATGCTCGACCATGGATGGATAATATTTTATGCGCCTCAAAAATGTTGTGGGTTAAACGCGCAAATTCTTGATTGATCTTATTGATATTTTCAGGGTTAAGTGGGGTAAAAAATACGCCGGAGTGACTCAGGGTTTTAAGTCGATAATCCTCCCCTTCGCCTATAGAAATAACGGTTGTATGCTGCTCAATTAATTGAATGGCTGGTAAAAAATTTTGCCTCTGAACACCGTTACGATACAAATCTTTCGGCGCAGTATTAGAGGTAAATACTAACACCACACCATTGGCCTGCAATGCAGCAAATAAGCGCGCCAAAATCATTGCATCGGCGACATCATCCACCATCATTTCATCTAAGCACAATAATTTCGTTTTTTTTGCCAATGCTTTTGCAATTTTTTTTAAGGGATCTTTTTGATGTGGATGGGCAAACATTTGTGCATGCACATGCTGCATCAATGCATGAAAATGAATCCGCATTTTATTTTTCATGGGTAAATTTTCATAAAATAAATCCATGAGTAAAGTTTTGCCGCGCCCGACACTGCCAAAACAATAAATCCCTTTCGGCGCGCGATAAAAAAAGCGCCGCCAACCTTGCCATTTGCTTAACTCTTGATGGAGTCTAGAAAATTGTGCTAGAGTGCGTTTTTGTGCAGAATCAAATTCCATTATTTTCCTAGAGTCTGTTTACATTCATGAATAAAACTAAAATTATAGATGTCAATGGCATCACCGTCACCGTGACTCGCAAAACCATTAAAAATTGGTATTTGCGCGCTTGCCCCCAACAAAGAAATATCCAAATGAGCGTGCCACGATTGATGCCAGAAGGCGCCATCTTACAAGCGATTCACTCTCAATTCAATTGGATTTTAAAACAACGACAAGCATTGTTATCACAACCCATTAGACCTGAGTTAAAAATTCTAGAGGGTGAGCAACATTATTTTCAAGGTCAAGCCTATCCCTTAAAAATCATAGAACACACGGGGAGAAATAAAGTCCTATTTCGGGATAACAGCATAGCATTATATGTCCCCTCACAAAGCGATATCACAATGCGTGAAAAAATCCTACATCGCTGGTATCGCGAACAATTGCAAGACATCGTCCCGGCAATTATCGAAAAGTGGCAAGCGATAATAGGCGTACAAATACAAGACTGGCGAAACAAAAAAATGAAAACCCGCTGGGGCACTTGTAATACAGCGGATAAGCGCATTTGGCTGAACCTAGAACTGATTAAAAAACCCCTGGTTTGCCTGGAATATATCGTCGTACATGAATTGGTCCATTTGCTGGAACGTAACCATAATCGGCGCTTTTATGCCCATATGGACCGCTTTCTTCCCGACTGGCGTGGCTTAAAAAAGGCGCTAGAGTGACCCATGCCCGTAACTTCTCAATAAGACCGGGAGAAATTTGCGCCCCCAAAATCCCCCCGCCGAAACGGCGGCCCCCTTTCTAAAGGGGGCGATTTTACTTCGTAATTATCGAAAGAATTCTCCCCCTTTAGAAAGGGGGCCGCCGTTTCGGCGGGGGGATTTAATAGCCTGAAGTTCCACGGGGTTATTTGGAA